>JBKQOA010000068.1:0-4301 GCA_052145735.1 Limisphaerales bacterium | reverse complement strand
CTCTGGCTGCCGTTGCCGATGGTCAGGCAGCCTTCCGGCGTGTTGACGCCAACGGAATAGGCAAAGGCGGGCCGGTTGCGGAACAAGGATTGCATCCATTGCCCCCACTGCGGATCGGTTTTGACGTTGGCGGCCATGACCTGCTGCTGCACCTGGATCAAAGTCTGCGCGAACCGCTGGCTCACGTAGGCGAATTGATTGCCGCGGTCGGGCAGGCCTTGCGCGAGATGCTTGAATTCATCGGTGGCCTTCAGGCCGGGCTTCTGTCTGCTTTTCACGGCGAGCGCGTCGTCAATCAGCGCGTCGCTGGTGGCAATAAACAGGTAGCCGCCGCTGCTGGCGGTGCTGGGCCGGAGCTGGCCGACGAACGGCAGGGGCACGGGCATCGTCCGCATTTTGAAGCCGGGCTTGTCCACGCTCACCACCTGTGGGTTGGCTTTCAGTTGCTCGTCAATGCGGTTGAAGATGGTGTCGTCGTTCACCTTCACGGCCAGCAGCAGGCCGGGCGTGGAAATCTGCAACGCGCCGCCGGGCATTGGCACCGGGATGTTGTTGGACGGGTCGAGCGTGATGACGAGGCCGAATTCGCCGCCGAGGGAATTGAGGAAAGCATCCCATTTGACCTTGGTTTTGAGTTCAAATTGGGCGGGAAACTTCTCCAACCAGGCCTGCGCCTGGGGCAGGTCGGCCCGGGCGATTTCCTTTTGCGCGACGGTCCAGAGCACCGGCAGTTCCGCGTCCGAGAACACGGCCAGCGCGGTGTCGGCGGGCAGGAAGTCGAGCCCGGTGAGCGGATGCGGTTCCTTGCCGGCGAGCTGCCAGAAGAAGCCGGTGCCCCTGCCGGGATAATGATGCAACAGCGCCTTGTTGCGGAACAGGCCCTTCTCGATTTCCACCGAACTCAGACCCACGCCGCTGACGTCCTCGAGGCCGCTGTCTTTGATGAGGCTGGTGACGATATCGAAGGCCTTGTTGACGTTGGTGGCATCGTCCGGCTTGAGATTGGGCATGGCGGTGAACATCTGCCGCCAGGCGCCGACTTTGGTGGAAAGTCCATCAAGCCATTGCGCGGTGCCCAGGTACAGGTAGAAATTGCCGCCGGGGTCGAGCTGCGACGTGACTTCGGTGAAACTGGTTTTTTCCACCGAGACGACGGCGGACGTGTTGGGTCCGCCCGCCGGTTTTTGGCCGGTCGGTGGAGCTTCCTTTTTGCCGCAGCCGTTGTTGAGGATGACGAGAGCGCCGGCCAGAACCAGTGCCGGCACAAAATGAAGCAGGTTGATTTTTTTCATGGTGAAAAGTTTGTTGCCATCGGGGTGAACCTTTTTCCAAAGCCAGCCAAACAGGTTTTGGAGAAAGGTAAAGCAGAAAAATTGTCAGGAAGGCAATGATACATCAGTCCGGCTGAAGAATGGCTTGCCAACAACGATGAAAGGAACATAGTTTCGGGCATGAAATCCACAGCCTGCCTCCGCTTAAAACCGGGTTTCACCCTGGTCGGATTGCTCATCATCATTGCTGTCGTTGCCATTCTGGTGGCCATGCTTTTGCCCGCGCTGGCCGCGGCCAAGCGGAAGGCCAGACGCATCCAATGCGTCAACAACCTGAAGCAGGACGGCTTGGCGTTTCGCCTTTGGGAGGGCGACCACAACGACAAATATCCCATGGCGGTGCCGGCGGATTTGGGCGGGACAATAAATTTCACCGACGGGGCAAACACCTTCCGCCATTTCCAGGTCCTGTCGAATGAGTTGAACACGCCGAAAGTCCTGGTTTGTCCGGCGGACACGCGCGTTGCCGCCGCCGACTTCGCCCGTTTGAATAACCAAAATGTCAGCTATTTCGTCGGCCTGGACGCCAACGAATCGTTTCCGCAAATGTTTCTCGATGGCGACCGCAATCTCGCGGGACCGGCTGCGCCTGAAAACGGCGTCCTGAAACTTGCTCCCGGGGAGCCGGTCAGTTGGACGGCAGCAATGCACGTCAATCAAGGCAACCTCGGCCTGGCCGACGGCAGCGTGCAGCAACTTTCGAATTCCGGCCTGCTGAGGGCGTTGAAGAATTTCGGCGGGGCGACCAACACCTGGCGGATTTCGCTGCCGGAATAAACCTGGGTTTGCGCGAGCAGTCGGCTCCACTTTTACTTTGAAATCCGGCGCGTTTCCCGCCACCATGCGCGCTTGATTTTGAGCTGTAGCCGCGTTTGTGAAAACGCGGCCGGCAGTTTCCTAAAGCATTTCCGCGCTCTTACGAAACGCGGCTGCAAATTTAGATATGAAACGCACACATCATTGCAACGAACTGCGCCCGGCACATATCGGGCAAGTGGTTACTCTAACTGGCTGGGTCCATTCCCGCCGCGACCTCGGCGGGCTGATTTTCATTGATATCCGTGATCGCGAAGGCCGCACCCAGACCGTCTTTGATCCCTCCGATCTGCCGAAGGAACTGTTCGAGCGTGCTGCGGCGCTCCGCAGCGAATGCGTCATCCGTGTTACCGGCAAGGTCCGCCAGCGGCCGGCCGGCACGAACAATCCTAAAATCCCCACCGGCGAGGTGGAGGTGATGGTGAAGGAGCTCGAGGTGCTCAACGTGGCCGACGTGCTGCCGTTTCCGGTGGACGACCCGGAGGTGGCGGGCAAGGTGAACGAGGAATTGCGCCTCAAATATCGCTACCTCGATTTGCGCCGGCCGGAAATGGCGCGCAACCTCCGCCTCCGCAGCAAGGTGGCCACCGCCACGCGCGTATTCATGGATGAACAGGGCTTTCTCGAAGTCGAGACGCCCACGCTGTTCAAGTCCACGCCCGAGGGCGCGCGGGAATTTCTCGTGCCGTGCCGGACGAATCCCGGCCTGTTTTACGCGCTGCCGCAATCGCCGCAGCAGTTCAAGCAAATCCTCATGGTCGCCGGCGTGGAAAAATATTTTCAGCTCGCGCGCTGCTACCGCGACGAGGACCTGCGGGCCGACCGCCAGCCGGAGTTCACGCAGATTGACATCGAGATGTCGTTCATCGAACGCGAAGACATTTACGCGCTGATTGAAGGCCTGCTGACCCGGGTCTGGAAAACCGCGCTGAACATCGACGTGCCGGTACCGTTCAAACGCCTGACCTTCGGGGAGGCGCTGAATCGCTACGGCATTGACAAGCCGGACACGCGCTTGGGCATGGAACTGGCGGATCTCTCCGAGGACTTCCGCGCCAGCAAGTTCAAGGTCTTCAGCGGCGCGGTCGCCGCCGGCGGCGTGGTGAAGGCGCTCAATGCCAAGGGCCTCGCGTGCGCGACCCAGGGCCAGATTGAGACGATGACCGAATACGCCAGGAGCTTCGGCGCGAAAGGCCTGGCCTACATCAAGGTGGAAGGCGGCGAATGGAAATCACCCATTGTGAAGTTTTTCAACGACGCCGAGAAGGCCGCGCTCACGCAAAAACTCAAAATCGAGGAAGGCGATTTGATTTTGTTCGCCGCCGACCAGTGGCTGAACGCGTGTGAAATCCTCGGCAAAATCCGGCTTTATTGCGCCGACGTTTTGAAGACGCAAGGCAAGCTGACGATTCCCGCTGACCGGTTCGATTTCCTCTGGGTGGTGGATTTTCCGCTGCTCAGCTTCGACAAGGAGCAGAACCGGTGGTATTCGAGCCATCATCCGTTCACCGCGCCGGTGGCGGAGGACATCCAGATGCTCAAGACCGATCCGAAGAAGGTGCGCGGCCAGCATTACGACATCGTGGTCAACGGCGTGGAACTGGGCGGCGGTTCGATTCGTATTCACCAGCCCGATGTGCAGAAAACGGTGTTCGAGGAGGTGCTGCAAATCCCGCCGGAGATGGTGAAGGCGCGGTTTGGCTACATGCTGGAGGCGTTTCGCTACGGCGCGCCGCCGCACGGCGGCATCGCGCTCGGCTTCGACCGGCTGATCGCCATTCTCTGCAACACGGCGAGCATCCGCGATGTCATTGCGTTCCCGAAAACCGCCAAGGGTACTTGTTTGATGACCGACTCACCCGGCAGTGTGGAGCCGAAGCAACTGCGCGACCTGCATTTGGAATTGAAGGTGGCGAAGAAGGAATAGACGGCGATATCGATGTAGCGTCGGCGCTGTGCGCCGATTCTTTCGAGCCACAGACTCGACACTACAACTTGGATTACGGCGACATGTCGCCGTCCCGCAATGCGCATACGCGTCAACTTAAGCCTTGGAGTTTTTGGTGGAAGTTCGGGCGTTTTCTGCGGCGGTCATAGCGGCAGTGATAGAGGATTTGATTGAGCAGGTGACGCCCATCGAGCCGGGATTGGCCG
>JBKQOA010000067.1:0-9451 GCA_052145735.1 Limisphaerales bacterium | reverse complement strand
GCCGGAACCCAATTAAAATTTCCGGCATCGCCACCGACTGTTGCGACGAGTGTTCGACCTGCCGGAAGATTGAAAACGAAACCCACGCCGACATCCACTGGGCACGGCCCGAATCCAAATCACGCATCATCACCGTCGAGCAAATGCGCGAGCTGATGCACGAAATCCAGCTCAAGCCCACGGAAGCCGGATACAAGGTCGCGGTCATCGCGGCAGCGGACCGGTTGAATGTCCAGGCGGCCAATGCCTTTTTGAAGACCCTCGAGGAACCGCCGGCCCGATCGGTGTTGATTCTGCTTTCGACCGAACCGCAGCGGATTCTGGAAACGATTTTGTCGCGTTGTCTGCGCCTGAATTTTTTTGGCGACTGCACCCGCCCGACTGACCCGGCGCAAATGGAATGGCTCGCGCAGTTTGACCTGCTGGCGGGAGCCGGACAAAAAAGCCTGCTTGGCCGCTACCGGTTGCTCGATGCGCTGTTGCAAAAGCTCGGCGCAATCAGGTCGCACGTCGAGGAAACCCTCACCGCGCGCTCGCCGTTGCAACAATACGAAGAAATTGAGAAGGGCCTGCGCGAAAAGTGGGAGGGTGAACTCGCCGCGGCCATCGAAGCGGAATACCGCCGCCAACGGGCGGAGGCGCTCCTGCTCGTGCAATGGTGGCTGCGCGACGTGTGGCTGCACACTCTCGCCACCGGCAAAAGTCTGTTGCAATTTCCCGAAGTTCTCGGCACAGCCGCTGTCGCCCGACGCATCACCCCGCGGCAGGCATTGGAAAACCTGCAGATTCTGGAGCAAACCCAGCGGTTTCTGCACACCAACGTGCAGGAAGCCCTGGCTCTCGAAGTCAGTCTGCTCAAACTCCATTTTTAGCCGGTCGCGAACGTGACCTCGCAATGAAGTCAGACAGTAAAACCAACCAGACCGGGTTTTACGCGCTGGTCTTCGGGCTGTTTCTCGGCCTGGCCATCTTGAAGTTCGGCAACCCGGTCATCCTCGACCAAAAAATCCAGCCCCCGGCCTCCCTATCCGAATTTTGGACCGACGCCTGGCCGACGCGCTGGGCCAACTGGCTTTTTCTGCCGCTCGCCCTGGCGGGTGCCGGACTGGTGCTCGCCCGCCGTCCGCGCTGGCCGGGGAAAAACCGGCTCTGGCTGCTGCCGTTGCTGTGGTTCGGCTGGCAGCTGCTTTCCGCCTCCCAGACGGTGGATGCTGTCATCACCGCAAAGACGCTCTGCCAGTTTGCCGGATGCCTCGCCTGTTATTTCATCGGCGCATTTCTGTTGGGATCCGAACGTGCCTGGCAATGGCTGCTCATCGGCGTGCTGTTGGCGTTTGCGTTTTGCCTCGTCCGTGGAATCAACCAGCGGTTGTTCGAATTCCCGCAAAGCCGCCAGATGTTGCTGGAAGGCGAACGCACCGGTTGGACCAACATCCCGCCCGCCATGTTTTTGGAGATGAAACGCGACCAGGCCGTCATCACCACCAACGGCGTGGACGTGCCCAATCCGGCCATTCTCGCCAAATTCGCCAAAGGGCGCATCATGGGCACGCTGGTTTATCCCAACGCCCTGGCAGGCATCATCCTGCTGCTGCTCCCGGTCTCGGTGGTCCTGGCCTTCAACAGCACCACCCGGTTGCGTCCGCCCCTTCCTGCAGCCGTCACCGCCCTGGCCATGCTCCTGGGCGTCACGGCGTTCTTTTGGACCGGCTCGAAACTGGGCTGGCTGATTGCGATGGCGATGGCTGGAACCGGCCTGTTTCGCCTGCCTTGGGCGGCCGGGTTGAAGTGGGCGGCCCTGATCCTGGTGCTGGTGATTGGACTCGGGATCTTTGCCCTGCGATTCCACGGCTATTTTGCCGCCGGTGCAACCAGTGTTGGCGCCCGGTTTGATTACTGGCAGGCGGCGATCAAAACCACGCTCGGGCACCCGCTGCTGGGAACGGGGCCCGGCACTTTTCAACGGCCCTATGCCCGGCTCAAATCGCCCGCCGCTGAAATGGCCCGGCTGGCGCATAATGACTACCTCGAACAATTTTCGGATTCGGGCATGGTCGGCGGCATGGCCTATGGCGCATGGATAGTTCTGGCGCTGGCGGCCGTTGGACGGCGCCTTTGGCCTCCGGGCAACCCGGCAATGTTCGCCATTTTTCTAGGGTTGCTCGGCTGGTTCCTGCAAGGACTGGGCGAGTTCGGCCTCTACATTCCAGCGCTGGCCTGGACAGCGTTCTCATTGTTGGGCGGCCTGCTGGCCGCGACTGCAAATCAAATCGACAAGCATCCAATGACCGGCTATGCTGCCCACCGCACATGAAAATTCTTTTCCTCAACGGTCCGAATCTGAATCTGTTGGGAAAGCGCGAGCCGAAAGTTTATGGCCGTGCCACGCTGGCCGACATCGAGGCGAAGGTGCGCAAACGCGCCGCCCAGTTGAAGGTGGGGATTGATTTCCGGCAATCCAACCTGGAAGGCGAGCTGGTTGGCTGGATTCAGCAGGCCAAGGGACAATTTGATGTCATTGTCATCAACGCCGCCGCTTATACCCATACCAGCATCGCGCTACGCGACGCGATAGCGGCCGTGGGAATACCAACCATTGAAATCCACCTTTCGAATATCCACGCCCGCGAGGAATTCAGACACAAGTCATTGATTGCGCCAGTCTGTTGCGGTCAAATATCAGGTTTTGGCCAAAAATCCTATATTTTGGCACTGGAAGCTTCCATTGACGTTAAAGTTTCTAAAAAACACAATTAAAACACTATTTTCAACGGTGTTTTGCCGGTTTTTAATTAGCGGATAACTTTTCGATTTTGAGACTTGACGATGGTTTTCTAAATGGATAAAGTTTGTTCAACTTAACATTGAACCAGGCAGAGTCGGGTTTCAGCACTGCTTTTTTGAATATAATAGGGTTTTACGAGTTTACTTTAACGAAAACGTGCCGTGGATATAAAAGATATCAAGGCCATTATTGACCTGATGAAAAAGAATTCCATTACGGAATTCGAATTGGAACGTCAGGATTCAAAAATCAGGCTTAAACGCGGTCCCAACGGCGGGGCACCGGTTATTCAGTATGACGAACCCGGGCCGGCGGGTGCAGCTCCAGCTTTACTTCCGGCTCCGGTTCCAGCAGCCCCGGCAGGCACACCACAGGCTCCCGCCACGGGGGAAATCGAGGTCAAATCGCCGATGATCGGCACTTTCTATCGCGCGCCCTCCCCCGAGGCCGCGAGTTACGTTGAAATTGGCACCGAAATCAGTCCCGAATCCGTTGTCTGTATCATCGAAGCGATGAAAGTGATGAATGAAATCAAAGCCGAAGTCAAAGGCGTGATCACGCAGGTCCTGGTGGAAAACGCCAAGCCGGTGGAATTCGGCCAGCCGTTGTTCAAAGTACGGCCGGCTTGACTTCAGCCAACCAAACATTCGTTAAATCCTGTTTGCTTTCACTGAAAGCCCATGTTTGAAAAAATTCTGGTCGCCAATCGCGGCGAGATCGCTGTCCGGATCATTCGCGCCTGCAAGGAATTGAACATCCGCACGGTGGCCGTTTATTCGGAGGTGGATGCCAATTCCATCCACGTGCAATTGGCCGATGAAGCCATTTGCATCGGCAAGGCGGCGGCATCGGAAAGTTATTTGCGCATCGACCGCATCATCAGCGCCGCGGAGGTTGCGGACGTGGACGCCATTCATCCCGGCTACGGGTTTCTTTCGGAAAACGCCCATTTCGTCGAGGTCTGCGAGAGTTGCAACATCCGTTTCATCGGGCCCAGTCCGCGGGCGATGCAGGCGCTGGGCGACAAGGCGGTCAGCCGGGCGCTGGCCAAAAAGGTCGGGGTGCCCACCCCGCCAGGTTCGGAAGGCGCCGTGGAAAAGGAACAGGACGCCCTGGCCATCGCCAAGCAAATCGGTTATCCGGTGATGATCAAGGCCGTGGCGGGCGGCGGCGGACGGGGACTGCGCGTGGCCCACAACGACATTTCGCTGGTCAAAGGCTACCATACCGCGCGAACCGAGGCGGAAAAGGCGTTTGGCAATTCGGGCGTTTACATCGAAAAATTCATCGAGAATCCCCATCACATTGAAATTCAGATTCTTGGCGACCAGAAGGGACGCATCATTCACCTGGGCGAGCGCGATTGCTCCGTCCAACGCCGCAACCAGAAACTGGTTGAGGAGGCGCCCTCGCCGCTGCTCGAGAACCGGTTCCGCAAATTGCGCGACAAGATCGGCAAGGCCGCCGTGAAAATTGCCGAGGCGGCGCATTACACCAATGCCGGCACGGTCGAATTCATCGTGGATAATCACGGCAATTTTTATTTCCTCGAGGTCAACAAACGGATCCAGGTCGAGCATCCCGTCACCGAGGAGGTCACGGGCATTGATCTGGTGCGTTATCAAATCCTGCTGGCCATGGGTGAGCCGCTGCAACATTCGCAAAGCGACATTCAAATCAAGGGCCACGCCATCGAGTGTCGCATCAACGCCGAGGATCCGTTTGATGATTTTCGCCCCAGCCCCGGACGGATCGAAATGTATTTTCAGCCCGGCGGCCGGGGCGTGCGCGTGGACACGAATGCCTACGCGGGCTATACCATCCCGCCAACGTATGACTCGATGATTGGCAAGCTGATCACTTCGGGCAAGGACCGGCGGGAGGCAATGGATCGCATGAACCGGGCCCTGGCCGAGTACCTGATCACCGGCATCAAGACCACGGTCTCCTTCCAGCAGGCCATCATGCAGGATCCCAATTTCCGGCGCGGCGTTTACTCAACCGGGTTCATCGAACAACTGCTCGGCGGCGCACGCCGGGAATTGATCGAGGAAAAAACCTGAGCGGCGGACCCTTTCACTTTTTGTTGACTTCAGTGGCGGCTGTGTTAAAAAAACCGCGACCTGTTCAATGAACGAATTGTGTTGGTGTCAATCAGACAGTTTGTCAGTAAGCCGAAGGCGACATTCAGTGATCCTGCCGGTGCAGAGCTCCCCACGCGTTTTCTCGAACGGGCGTAGTGTGTTATGAATCCAACCAGGCTGTTCGTAGGTAATCTCTCTTATCAAACGGGAGAAAACGACTTGCAGGACTACTTCGCCCAGGCGGGCGCGGTAACTTCCGTCAACCTCATGCTGGACAAGGCCACCGGCAAATCCCGTGGTTTTGCCTTTGTGGAATTTGCCACCGCCGAAGAGGCCCAGAAAGCCATCGAGCAATTCCACAACAAGGACTTCCAGGGCCGCGCGATCACCGTCAACGTCGCCCGTCCCCGCGAGGAACGGCCTCCGCGCTGGAGCGGCGGACGCGATGACCGGGGCGAACGGCAGGAACGCCGCTGATCCGGACAACTGCCGGGAACCGGGAACAACCCTCCAACCCGGGAGGAGTTGTGAATGGGCACAAGCCGAACTGCGGACTCGTTTTTATTGCGAGCAAGGCGGAGTAAATGCCGTGACTTTGTGTGTAATTGCCGCTTGGGTTTTTTGCAGTTTGGATTAGATTGCCGGTATGAAAGCGTCCTTCTTGATGATGATGGCGGCCGGAATGCTTTTGGCAGGCTGCGGCAAGAGCAATTCCAGTTCGCCTCCCCAAGCCACGAATTCCAGTGCGACCACCAACGCGGTTGAGAGCGCCAGGCCCTCGGGCGGCTATCTGGGCGCGTTGATGCAGGCGGATAAACACGCGGTCAAGACGATTGATGTCTCGTATCTCAACCAGGCCGTCCAATTGTTCCAGACACAGGAAGGCCGTTTGCCCAAGGACTTGGACGAGCTGGTGCCGAATTACGTCGCCAAGCTGCCCGCTCCGCCCTACGGCTACAAAATAAACTACGACGCGACCAGCGGATTGGTCACGGTGGTAAAACAATAAACCGCATTTTCCACGCCTGGCTTGACGGTCGTGCCTGTCCCACGTCCGCATTTCTTCCACAGATTCAAAAGAATGCGCCTCATTTTGGTGGAGGCGCCGACGCCGGCGGTCTCAGGACATACACCGACACACTTTCCGGCGGCACCCGGCCAAAGGCAAACGGCAGTGGTCCCCATGCCGAGGCATAAAATCCGGCACCCACAGTTGGGTTCCAGGTCGTCAGCCAATGCGGGCCGGAAATTGCCAGGACCTCCAGCAATTCCGCCTTTTCCGGATGGGGCGGCAACAGATTGGTGTTGTTGGATGGCACGGCGAGACGGTCACCAGGGTTCAAGGCGGAGTGCTTGACGTCCAACGCGGACGCGCCAAAAGATTCCATGTAATACTGGAACCCCCAATGTCCCTGGAACCACAATGTTCCCGGCTTGCGGTCGTATCGGGTGCAAATCTGCTCCGCGCATCGGCGAACGGCGGTGGCCAGCAGAAAATCAGACCGGGTCACCAACAGCGCCAGGGCGGCACTCGCAGCCAGGCAGATCATGATGCTGCGGGACCAGAACTTGTCATCGGTTAAAAGGGTTCGCTCCAAACGCCGGACGATTAAAATCCCCACGGCCGGAGCCATGGGCAACACGGAACGGGCGTTGATCGTCCAGTTGCAAAATGCCGTAAAGGCGAAAGTTCCGAGTATCCACAACGCCAGCAGGCACGTCTTTGCCTCACCCCGGCGTCCCACCTCCACCACCGCCAGCGCCAGCACCGCCAGCCCGGCGGCGGCCCAAAAGACAAACTGGATTTCGGCGGAGATACGCGGCACACCTTTGGCCAGGCCATACCGATCCCACGTTCCTCCGTCGAGAATCAGGGCCATCAGGATCAGCCCCGCCCCGCCGCCAAATGCCGCCAGCGTCCGTGGTCGCCAGAGCAGCGTTGCAAGAAACGCGGCCACCGCCAGGCATCCGCCGGTAAAAGCCAGCGCTGTCAGGCACAAGTGCAATTTCGAGAAGGCAAAAAAACTCTTGGAGAACAAAGCATAATCCGTGGCGCGATACAACAGGCTGTAGCCGTACGCCGCCTGCGTCACATATTGGTAGGCGCACAGGACCACCAGCGGAATCATCAGGAATGAAGCCCATTGCCCCACCCGGTGTTTGCTCATCAGACTGTAAGCCGCCAGCAGGGGGATCAGGCACGCACCAAAGTATTTGGTCATTTCCGCCAGCGCGATCAGTGAACCAGCGACAAATAATTTCCGGAAACTTTTTTGTTCCGTCCCCTCAACCCAAAACACAACCGTCCAGACCCAAAACGCCAGCATGGTCATGTCGCACATCACGGTCAGGCTGGAAACGAGAAAAACCGGCATGAACAAAGTGGCCAGCGCGGCCAGCCCGGGCCGATGGCAAACGTGGCGTGCCAGCCGGTACGTTCCCCAAACCACCCCCAGCGCCGGCAGTAACAAAGCGAAATGCAGGGCGATTTCGCTCCACCCGAAAATCCCCGCCGCGGCGGCCAGATAATAGCCTGCCAGCGGCGGGTTTTCAGTCACTTTCCACATCGGAAATGACGTCCAGCCCCATTCCACATTGAAACCATAAGGGTTGGCCGGATACGCCTGAATTTGGCGCGCGGTCCAGAGAAAAAGCGGATCATCAATGTTAAACGGTCTGGCTAGAAACGGTCCCAGCGCGGCCAGCACGGCCAGCGTCAACGCCCGATACGGATGGAGCGCCAACCATCGGCAGATTTTGTTCAACCACTCTTGGCCCGGAGGCGGTGTCGGAACTGCCATGCGCGTGTTGTTTAGCCGAGTCCGGTGGAAGTGAAAACATTTTTCGCTCGCCAAATGCGCGTGGCGCAGGCAAAGAGTGCGCCTCGGTTTTCATTTTCATGAACGAACAAATCGTCATTTTGGATTTTGGGTCGCAATACACGCAGGTCATCGCGCGGCGCATCCGGGAGTGCAGCGTGTATTCCGTCATCCTGCGCTATGACACGCCGGCGGCGGAGATCGCCGGATTGAAGCCGAAGGGCATCATTCTCTCCGGTGGTCCGTCGAGTGTGTATGCTGTGGACGCCCCCCTGCCGGACAAGGATATTTTCGCGCTCGGCGTGCCGGTGCTCGGCATCTGCTACGGCGTGCAATTGTTTGCGCAATTCCTCGGTGGCCGGGTGGAGAAGGGCCGGAAACGCGAATATGGCAAGGGGGTGCTCGCGGTCAGGGACGCCACGTGCGCGCTGTTCGGCCGGCTGCCGAAAAAATTGCAGGTCTGGAATTCGCACGGCGACAAGCTCACGAAGCTGCCGGAAGGGTTCAAGCCGGTCGCCGTCACAGACAATTCCGAATACGCCGCGATCGAAAACCGCGCGCGGAAGTTTTTCGGCCTGCAATTCCATCCCGAGGTCGTCCACACCCCGCGCGGGAAGGAGATCATTTCCAATTTTGTCCACGGCGTCTGCGGTTGCGGCAAAAGCTGGACGATGCGGAATTACGTCGATCAGGCGGTTGAGGAAATCCGCCGGCAGGTCGGCCGGGAAAAGGTGATCCTGGGTTTGAGCGGCGGCGTGGATTCGAGCGTGGCCGCGGCGCTGATCCACAAGGCCATCGGCAGCCAGCTCACCTGCATTTTTGTCAACCACGGCGTGCTGCGCGCGCGCGAGGCCGAGGTGGTCCGGGAGGTTTTCGGAAAACATTTTCACCTCCGGCTGCAATATGAAGACGCCTCGAAACTGTTTTTAAAGCGGCTGCGGGGCGTTACCGATCCGGAGCGCAAACGCAAAATCATCGGCCGGACGTTCATCGAGGTTTTTCAGGCGGCGACGAAACGCGTCGGGCGGGCGAAATTCCTCGCGCAGGGCACGCTTTATCCCGACGTGATCGAGTCCGTGCCCATCGGCGGCAATCCGGCGGCGATGATCAAGAGCCATCACAACGTCGGCGGGTTGCCGAAGAAAATGAAGTTCGCGCTCATCGAGCCGCTGAAATGCCTGTTCAAGGACGAGGTCCGCCGGCTCGGACTCGAACTCGGTTTGCCGAAGGAAATTGTCCTGCGCCAGCCGTTTCCCGGGCCGGGCCTGGCGGTGCGTTGCCTGGGCGAAGTGACCCCGGAAAAGCTGCAGGTGCTGCGCCGCGCGGACGCGATTGTCGTGGAGGAGATGAAAGCGGCGGGGCTTTACTACAAGACGTGGCAGACGTTTGCGGTGCTGCTGCCCGTGCGCAGCGTGGGCGTGCAGGGCGACGAGCGGACCTACGACTGGACGCTCGCCATCCGCGCCGTGGAATCGCAGGACGGCATGACGGCGGACTGGGTGCGGCTGCCCTACGACCTGCTGGAGAAAATTTCGCTGCGCATCACGAACGAAGTGCGCGGGCTGAACCGCGTCGTCCTCGACCTCACCAGCAAGCCGCCGGGGACGATTGAGTGGGAGTAACGACCGGGATCGTTGAACGGCGAAGCATTCGGCGAGGTCAATGATTGACCAGCCAATGGAAATCCGCCGGACAACAATACTCGGGCTTGCACTTTTGCTTCCCGGACTCACGCTGTGCGGCGCGGGCACCCGGCTACTGTT
>JBKQOA010000066.1:0-4579 GCA_052145735.1 Limisphaerales bacterium | reverse complement strand
CGGCGCTGGCGGTGGCGACGAACGCCTACGCCGGTGGCGAAATCGCGCTCATTCCCATCAGCGGCGGCGCGATCACCACCGGCAGCAGCCACGAGTTTGACGCGGTGTTCGATCTTGGTCTGCAACCGGCGGCAACCAACATACCCGCTTCCATGCCGTGGCCGGTTCCGACTTACGGATGGAACTTGGGAAATACATTGGAGGCCACGTGGGGAGTGCCGAGTTTCACTGCGGCGCCGTTCTATACTGCCGCCAACGCCGGGTTCAACGCCGTTCGCATCCCCTGCGCGTGGGACTTCAATGCCACCACCAACATCAACGGCGGCGTCACCAACTATCCGATCAATCCCGCGTTCATGGCGAAGGTCAAACAGACGGTGGACTACGCGATCGCGGCGGGTATGTATGTCGTGATCAACGATCACTGGGACGACGGCTGGCTGGAAAACAACATCGGGACGACGGTGGATCCCACCATCAACGCGAAGATGAACTCTTATTGGACGCAGATCGCCACCAACTTTGCCGGTTACGACAATCATTTGCTCTTTGCCGCCGCGAACGAACCCAACGTGAACAATACTGCCGAAGAGGTCACGCTGATGTATTATTACCAGACGTTCGTCAATGCGGTCCGCGCCGCCGGCGGCAACAACACCAATCGCTGGCTGGTGATTCAAAGCGTATCGGACCCGACGTGGATGAACGCCCTGCCGACGGATACTGTTTCCAACCGGATCATGGTCGAATATCATAATTACACGCCTTCTCTGTTCACGATCATTCATACCGATCAATCGTGGGGCAATGCGATTTACTTCTGGGGACCGGCTTACCATTATTCGGGCGATGCAAGTCGCAACGCCACCTGGGGGGAAGAATATGCCCAAGACTCGTTCTATCAACAGTTGGCCGACTTGTATGTCAGCAAAGGCATTCCGGTCATGATCGGTGAATTCGGGGCGTATACGTCGTCCCTGGCCGGAACGGAGGCAACTTGGAATACTGATTCCGTGTATTATTGGAACAAGTATGTCGCCGAATCCGCCCGTGGCCACGGACTAAGTCCCTTCTTTTGGAGCACGCCGAACAGTCCTTTCGACTGGAACACGGGCGCAGTCACTGACGCACAACTTATTTCCGTTTTGACTGGCGGAGCCGCGCCGCCGCCTCCGAACGGCGCTCCTTACGCCGCGTCAAGCCTTACCGCGACGGGAGGCACGAGCCAAATTATTTTGTCCTGGACGGCCGGCAGCGGCGCGACCAGCTATAATCTTTATCGCTCAACGGCCAGCGGCTTCGAGAGTTCCAACGCAGCACCTGTCATCACCGGCATCACCGGCACATCCTATACCAATACCGGCCTCAACAGCGGCACCACCTATTACTACCAGGTCGTCGCCACCAACAGCTCCGGCTCGTCAGGTTTTTCGGCCGAAGCCCACGCCACGACTTCCGGCACCACCGACCTGGCGCAATTCAACTTTGAATCCAGTTCGCAAGGTTGGACAGGAGGGGGAGGCATCGTTTCCGGCGTCGCGACTTCCACCGCCCAGCATTATGCCGGCAATCAGTCGCTGGCCGTGAATTTCAATGGCTCATCCTCAGGCACCGCGTCTCCGTCCGTGGGCAACGTGGCTGTAGTTCCGGGGACGACGATTACCTTCCATGTCTGGATTCCCAGCGGCAGCAAGGTCACCACGCTCCAGCCCTACATTCAGGATCATAACAATACTTGGTCCAGCAGTTGGTATGGGAGTTTCACCGCCAATGCTTGGAACACGCTTACCCTGACTGTGCCGGCAAACGCCGTTTCGCCATTGAATGCTCTCGGCGTTCAATTTTTCACCAGCGCCGCGTGGACGGGCACCTGTTACATTGATGCCGTTTCATTGCCCACGACTTCGCCGGACTTCAGTCTCTCGGCGAATCCAACCAGCTTGACCGTGAATGGCGGGACAAACGGCACGAGCACGGTCACGGTGACTGCGCTTTACGGCTTGAATGCTTGCTATACGTTGTCTGCAAGCAATCTTCCGAGCGGCGTCTCCGCCACGTTCACCAACAATCCAAGCACCGGCGGTGCGAGCCTGCTGACGCTCACGGCGTCGAACAACGTCATCTCCGGCACCACCAATGTGACCGTCATCGCCACTGCCGGATTACTCAGCCATACGACGACCGTCGCCCTCACGCTGAATGCCATCACGCTGCCCAATACGGCGCCGACTCTGTCACCCATTGCCAACCAGACCGTGAACGTCGGCCAGACGGTGGCTTTCACCGCGAGCGCGACGGACACCGACCAGCCGCCGCAGACTCTCACTTTCACGCTGTTGGCCGGCACAACCAACGCCACGCTCAACATCAACAGCGGCGCGTTTTCGTTCCGCCCGCTGGTCACGCAGGCGAACTCGACAAACAATTTCACACTGAAAGTTTCCGACAATGGCACGCCGCCATTGAGCGCCACGCAAAGTTTTTCCGTGGTCGTCAATCCGCTTTCGCTGCCATCGCTGACTTCCATTTCATTCAGCAACATGCAATTCAGCATGCACGTCAGCGGCCAGGCCGGCCCGGATTACGAGATTCAAACCTCCACCAATCTGACGCAGTGGAGCAACGTTTTCATCACCAACTCGCCCGGCGTGCCGTTCGTCTGGAAGGACACGAATTCCGCCGTGCCACAGCGTTTCTACCGCGTCAAACTCGGCCCGCCGCTGCCGTGAGATTTAACCAACAATTTAAAAATCCCATGACCAACAGCCTTCGCAGCATTGTGCTGCTGCTTGTTGCCATCGGGCTGGCGGGTGTTTTGCACGCACAAACTCTTACGGACATCGGAACTGCCGCGCCAACCCCTGGAGCGAACGACATCTCCCAACTCTCGACCCAAGGCAACCAGACGGCACCCGACAGTCTGAATTATTACACCGACAACCAGACGGGTCTCGGCACCGGCGAGCCGGGTCAGACCTTTACAACCGGCACCAATCCGGGCGGCTATCTGGTAACTTCGGTGACGCTGCGGACCGGCGGCATCGGCGGTAATAGCGGCATCGGCACGGCCCAGCCCTACTACCTGCACATTTATTCCATTTCCGGTTCCACGGCGACGCTGCTGCAGACCTATACCTCCGGCAATATTACTTTTAATGACGGCGACTGGCTGAAATGGACCGGCTTGTCTGTGCCGCTGTCGGCCAACGCCGCTTATGCCTATTCCTTCGGCAAGGCCAGCACGACCAGCGGTTGGGAACCGATGGCCGTGGCGAGCGGCAACCCGAAGAGCGGCGGCGAAATCGCGTTGATTTCTCCGACCACCGGCACGATCACCACCGGGAGCAGCCACAATTTTGACGCGGTTTTCGATTTGGGGCTGGTGTTGTCCACCACGCCGGGTATTAGCGCCGTCACGATATCGCCAGCGGCCAATGTGCGTGCGGGAATTCAAATGGCATTTACGGCGTCGGTGGCTGGCGCGACTCCGCTTTACTATCAATGGCAATTCAACAGCGGCAGCGGTTTTGTCAATTTGTCCGGAGCCAACACGAACACACTTTCGTTCGTCGCTGCCGTGACCAACACCGGTTCGTATCAACTGGTGCTGACCAACAGCTACGGCGCCGTGACCAGTGCGCCGGTTGCCCTCGCGGTGGCTCCCGCGTTCACAAACATCCCGGCCTCCATGCCGTGGCCGAATCCGACCTATGGGATGAATGTCGGAAATGAGCTGGAGTTGAACTGGGGTCCGCCCAACGCGGCGCTCTTCTACTCGGCCGCCTTCGCCGGTTTTAATGCCGTTCGCATCCCGTGCGCGTGGGACATGTCCGGTGCCACCACCAACGTCAGCGGCGGCGTTACCAACTACGTGATCAGTCCTTCTTACATGGCGCAGGTCAAACAGACCGTTGACGCAGCCATCTCTCAGGGAATGTATGTCATGATCAACGATCACTGGGACGACGGCTGGCTGCAAAGCAACATTGGAACCAATGTTGATCCCATCGTCAACGCGAAGGTGAATGCCTACTGGACCCAGATCGCCACCACCTTTGCCGGTTACGACAACCATTTGCTCTTTGCCGCCTGTAACGAACCCAACGTGAATAATCCCACTGAAATGGTCACGTTGATGTTTTACTACCAGACTTTCGTGAACGCGATTCGCGCCGCCGGTGGCAACAACACCAATCGCTGGCTGGTGCTGCAAGGCGGCGGCGACACGACGTGGTTGAATTCTCTGCCGACGGACACGGTTTCCAACCGTCTGATGGTGGAATATCATAACTACACGCCGTTTCAGTTCACGCAATTGCAGGGCGACGCATCATGGGGCGCGATGCAATACTACTGGGGACCCGCCTACCATTATCCCGGAGATCCGTCTCATGACTGCGGCACGCCCGAAGAAGGCGCAATGGACGCCGGCTTTCAACAACTGGTTGACCAGTATGTCAGCAAGGGCATACCGGTCAACCAGTTGTTGAAAGCCGGCGTCCATTGCGCCTTCTTCGGGCGTGCCGCAGTCATGAGACGGATCTCCGGGATAATGGTAGGCGGGTCCCCAGTAGTATTG
>JBKQOA010000065.1:0-21731 GCA_052145735.1 Limisphaerales bacterium | reverse complement strand
CTGCAAACGCGAAATGGCGAGCGGATATTCCGCGCGCACATACAAATATCCCTGGTCCGCGCCGACGGCGCAGGCGGCAATCGCCATGCCTTCGAGCACGATGTGCGGATCGCTTTCCAAAACGCTGCGGTCCATGAACGCGCCCGGATCACCTTCGTCCGCGTTGCAAATCACATATTTTTTGGCGCCCGGGGATTTGGCGACTGTCCCCCATTTGAGCCCGGTGGGGAAACCCGCGCCACCACGGCCGCGCAGGCCGCTCTTGACCATGGCCTCCACCACTTCCTTGGGCGTCATTTCGCGGAGCACGTCGTGCAACGCCTGATACCCGTCGGCGGCGATGTAGGCCTCGATGCGTTCGGGGTCAATCTCGCCGCTGTTGGCCAGGACGATGGGCAACTGCCGTTTGAAAAACGGATGGTTGAAGTCGCCGCGTTTGACGGTGGTCTGGCCGCCTTTCAAGGTCTTGATCAGCGCCAGGGCGTCCTCGGGCGTGACCTTTTCATAAAGCGCGCCCTGCGTATCAATGCTCACCAGCGGGCCTTCGCAACAGAGTTTCATGCAGCCGACGCCGCGCACCTCCACCTCGTCGCCCAGCCCGGCGTCCTTTACCGCCTGCTCGAGGTTTTTTTTGACGGCCTCCGAATTCGAGGACATGCAGCCCGCCGCCAGGCAACAGCGGATGACGGTTTTTTTGCGGGCGGCCCGCTCCTTTTCGGCAATTTCGTTGAGATCATCAATGACCATTGGACATCCATCCTTTCACCTGGGCTAGGGCGGTTTCGGGCGTCTGGCGCGGCGTGACCGTGCCGTCATAAACGACGGCGGGGGCGATGCCGCAGGCGCCGATGCAGCGGGCGGTCAGCAGCGAGAGCTGATTGTCCGGCGTGGTTTCGCCGGCCTTGATTTTCGCCTGGTCCTCGACGGCGGCGAGGACCTTGTTGGCGCCCTTGACGTAGCAGGCGGTGCCCATGCAGACGACGCAGGTGTGTTTGCACTGCGGTTTGAGGGTGAAAAAGTGGTAAAAGGTCGCGACGCCATAAACGCGGCTGGCGGGCAGCCTGAGCTTGCTGGCGATGAAGAGGAGCAGATCGTCCTCGAGATAGCCGAACAATTCCTGCGCCTTGTGCAGCACCTCGATCAGCGCATCGTGCTTGAACTGATGCTTCTTCATGTGCGCTTCCAGGATCTTGAAGCGCTTGTCGCCGCTGGCGTGCTGGAGCACAGCCGCGAGGTGCATTCCCTTGTCTTTTTTAACAGTGGCAATCATGGCGTTGAACTTATTCAAGTTTCATGTGGGCAGACCGGCATGGCTCCGCAAAAATTGGCAAACTATCACCGTGATTTGTGCGATTGAGAAAAGTGCGGCTTTTGCGCGGCCACTCGTCCGCCGGTTGCGAACTGTTTCGTCCCCGGCGGCAAGGGGCCGGCGGAAGAGGCAAAACGGCATCCGTTCGCGATTAAAACGGCTCCGGGACACCAGTTTAATTCACTGTTCTGCTTCAAGATATTAGCCCATAAAATTATTCATAGCATTTTGCCCGGCAAAGTGTTGGGTAGGCCGGTCAGGGAAATTAAATTTGGCCATTTCACTTGACGGACGGGTGAGGTTTGCTTAATTTGTTCCCGTGCAAACAGAAATTGCAAAGGGAGCGTCCGCACCGGTTTTGAATTTGAAGGACCCGGTCCTGACGCCGTGTTTTCACAAATGCGAATGTCCGCCGGAAGTTGTGTCGTCGAAAAAAGGGCCGGGCCGGGGCCGGGCCCCGCTCGTCGCGATGAACGGCAATGGCAGCAGCAACGGCAACGGCACCAGCAATCGCGCGCTGATCAAGGCTATTTCGGATTCGAAGGTTTACCAGGAATATGAGCGGGCATTCAATGTGTTGACGGGCCTGCCGGTGTCGTTGCAGCCGGTGGAAACCTGGCAGCTGCCCCACCACGGCAAGCGCAACGAAAATCCCTTCTGCGCGCTGGTGTCGCAAAAAAGCCGCGCCTGTGCCGCGTGCCTGCAGGTCTGGGAACAGCTTTGCGAAAAGGCCGTCAATGAACCCAAGACCATCACCTGTCCGGCCGGGTTGCTCGACACCGCCGTGCCGGTTCGGTTGGGCGACCGGTTGATCGGTTATCTGCAGACCGGACAACTGCTGGACCAAAAACCGACCCCGCGTCAGTTTGAACGGGCCGCCAAATTGGTGGCGGGCTGGGGCGTGGAAATGGACCGGGACGCGCTCCGCAAGGCCTTCTACGCCACGAAAGTGGTGACCGCCAAGCAGCACGAATCCATCGTCCGGCTGCTCGTGATTTTTGCGCAGCACCTGGCGATGCTCGGCAACCAGATTTTCATCCAGCAGAAGAACACCGAGCCGCCCATCATCAAACGCGCCAAGGAA
Source organism: Limisphaerales bacterium (assembly GCA_052145735.1). GTDB lineage: Bacteria > Verrucomicrobiota > Verrucomicrobiia > Limisphaerales > UBA11358 > UBA11358. The sequence goes on along the minus strand of JBKQOA010000065.1, from coordinate 19,338 downwards.
TACATTTACGAGCACCATACCGAGGAGGTTTCGCTCGCCCGGGCGGCCAAGGCGGTGAACATGAGCACGTTTTACTTCTGCAAGATGTTCAAGAAGGTCACCGGCATCAACTTCACCGACTATCTTTCGCGCGTCCGCATTGAAAAGGCGAAGAACCTGCTGCTGAATCCGAACCTGCGCGTGAGCGAGATCGCGTTCGAGGTCGGGTTCCAATCGCTCACCCATTTCAACCGCGTTTTCAAGAAACTGCTGGGCCAGTCGCCCACCGAATACCGCGCGCAATTGCTCGCGCGCTGAACGGCGGGAACTCCGATACGGTTCGGGACACGACCCGTCCCGCCATCGCCCGACCGGACAAAATCCCGCTTTTCATTTGGGGAACTTTTGGCAGTTTGTTTTCACGTTTACACCGTTGAAGCGCCGGGTTTGCAAAATCGGTAAAGCCTTCAACAAGGTTTGGTGAGTAGTTTGTTTGAAAGGATGGAATCTATACGCCGTCAAAATTTATGCTTGAGACGCTTTTATATCCCAAGGCCATTGCGGTGATCGGGGCCTCCCGCAACCCGGACAAGGTCGGTTACGCGGTGATGGCCAATCTCGTCAACAACGGCTTCAAAGGGCCAATCGTCCCCATCAACCTCGACGGCGGCGAAATTCTCGGGGTCAAATGTTACAAGTCACTGGACGAATACCAGGGCCCGATTGACCTCAGCATCATCATGGTGGGCGGCAAATACGTGAAGGACGCCCTGAACAACTCCATCAAGGCCGGCGCCAAATCCATCATCGTCATCACCGCCGGGTTCAAGGAAGTCGGCGCGGAGGGCGCCAAGGCCGAACAGGAACTGGTCGAAATCTGCCGCGCTGGCGGCGTGCGGATGGTCGGGCCGAACTGCCTCGGCGTGCTCAACACGGACCACGCCATGAACGCCACGTTCGCGCCTTCCGTGCCGCCGCCGGGAAAAATTTCCGTCATCTCCCAGTCCGGCGCGCTGTGCGTGGCCATCCTCGACTGGGCGGCGGAACAGAAGCTCGGCCTGGGCAAGGTCATCAGCTTCGGCAACAAGGCGGACCTCAACGAGGTGGATTTCATCCAGACGCTCGCGGCCGACAAGGAAACCAAGGTCATCGCCGGCTACCTGGAAAGCATCAAGGAAGGCGACAAGTTCCTGCGCATCGCGGAACAGGCCGCGTCGGTCAAGCCGGTCGTCATCCTGAAGGTCGGGGTCACCTCGGCGGGCGCCAAGGCGGCTTCGTCGCACACCGGCAGCCTGGCCGGCGCGGACATGGCCTACGGCGCGGCGTTCAAGCGGTCGGGCGTCATCCGCGCGGAGAATTTTGAGGCCTTGTTCGATTATGCCACGGCCTTTGCCATGCAGCCGCTCCCGAACGGCGAGCGCGTGGCCATCATCACCAACGCCGGCGGACCCGGCATCATGGCGGCGGACGCCTCGGAAAGCCTGGGATTGAAAATGGTGGCGCCGGGCAAGGAAAGCGACGCCAAACTGCGCACGTTCATGCCGGCGGCGGGGGCGTTCGGCAATCCGATTGACGTCATCGGCGACGCCGACCCCGGCCGTTACACCAAGGCGTTTGAAGTGATGCAGGAGGACGAGAACATTGACGCCATCGTGGTGGTGGTGACGCCGCAGAACATGACCAAGCCGCTGGAGCTGGCGGAAAAACTCGGCGCGGCGCACCAGGGCAAAAAGCCGCTGCTGGCGGCGTTCATGGGCGGCACGGAAGTCGCCGCCGCCAGGGAGAAATTGATGGCCCTGGGCATCCCGAATTACCCGTCGCCCGACCGCGCCGTCAACGCGCTGCGGGCCATGTGCGATTACGCGGCGTGGAAGCGCCGTCCGGCGCGCGTGGTCACGCGTTTCCCGGTCAATCGCCGGCGCGTGGACCGCATCATCAACGCCCAGGAACGCACCGGGGTCACGCAGATTGGCGAAGTCGAGGCGAAGGAAATCCTGCGCGCCTACGATTTCAATGTTCTCGGCGGCCAGCTGGCGCAGAACGCCGACGAGGCGGTGGAGATCGCCGACCGCATCGGCTATCCGGTCGTGTTGAAAATCTCCTCGCCCGACATCATTCACAAATCCGATTTCGGCGGCGTGCGCATCAACCTGGCCAACGCCGAGCAGGTGCGCGACGCGTTCGACCTGATGATGCTCCGCATTCAAAAGCGCGCCCCCAAGGCCTACCTGCGCGGGGTGTTTGTGGAAAAGATGGGCCAGCGCGGCCGGGAAGTGATCCTGGGCATGACGCGCGATCCCCAGTTCGGGCCGATGCTGATGTTCGGCCTGGGCGGCATCTTCGTCGAGGTGATGAAGGACGTGACGTTTCACCTGGCGCCCATCACGCCGGAGGAGGCGATGCAAATGCTCAAGGGCACCCGCTCCTACGCGCTGCTGCAGGGCGCCCGCGGCCAGGCGCCGGTGGATTTGGAAGCCATCGCCGGCGCGCTGCAACGCATCAGCCAGCTCGTCACGGATTACCCGGAAATCATGGAGCTGGACATCAACCCCTTCATCGTCGGCCCGGTGGGCATCCAGGCTTACGTGGCCGACGCGCGCATGACCCTTTCAAATACTGGCAAAGCACATGAGTAACCCCAAGACCATCACCTACGATCCCCAGTGGCAGGAGACCTACCGGACGCAGATCCTCACGGCTGCCGAGGCGGTGAAGAAAATCCGGCCCGGCCAGCGCGTGTTCATCGGCACCGGCACCGGCGAGCCGTTGGAGCTGGTCAGCGCGCTCAGCAAACGCGCCACCGAACTGCCGGACACCGAGATTGTCCACCTGCTCACGTTTGGCGACGCGCCCTACGCGCACCGGGAGATGACCCAATACTTCCGAGTGAACAGCTTCTTCATCGCCGAAAACGTCCGCGACATCATCCAGGAAGGGCTGGGCGACTATACGCCGGTGTTCCTGTCCGACATTCCGCGCCTTTTCGACAGCGGCCAGTTGCCGCTCGACGTGGCCCTGATTCATGTCACGCCACCCGACGCGCACGGCATGTGCAGCTTCGGCGTCTCGGTGGACATCATCCGCGCCGCCGCCGAGAACGCCTCGCTCGTCATCGCCCAGGTGAACCCGAACATGCCGCGGACGCTGGGCGATTGCTTCATCCACGTACACGACATTGACGTGCTGGTGCCGTCCTCGGCCCCGATTCTGGAGGTGCCGCCGGCCGAGGCGACCGAGACGACCCGGCAGATTGCCGAATATATCGCCGCCCTCATCGAGGACGGGTCCACCATCGAATTCGGCATCGGCCGGATTCCCCAGGCGATGTTCGGCTTCCTGAAGGACAAAAAAGACCTCGGCGTCCACACCGAGATGGTGACGGACAACATCATCGAACTCATCGAGTGCGGCGCCATCACCGGCAACCGCAAGTCCATTGACCGCGGCAAGATCGTGGCCAGCTTCTGCCTCGGCACGAAGAAGATTTACGACTACGTGGACAACAACCCGCTCTTCGCGTTTCATCCCACGGAGTACGTCAACGATCCATTCATCATCCGCCAGCAAAACAAGATGGTGGCCATCAACACCGCGCTGGAAATTGATCTCACCGGCCAGGTGTGCGCCGATTCCATCGGCTCCAAGTTTTTCTCCGGCGTGGGCGGCCAGGTGGATTTCAACCGCGGCGCATCCAAGTCGCACGGCGGCAAGGCCATCATCGCGCTGCCATCCACGGCCAAGGGCGGCACCGTGTCGCGCATCATGACGCACCTCAGCCCGGGCGCCGGCGTGGTGACGACCCGCGCGGGCGTGCATTACGTAGTGACCGAATACGGCGTGGCCTATCTGCACGGGAAAAGCATCCAGGAACGCGCGCTGGCCCTCATCAGCATCGCGCACCCGAAATTCCGCGCCGACCTGCTCCGCGACGCCATCAACGCCAAATACCTTTCCGCCGGGATGGCCGACCTCGAAGGCAAGATTCTCGTCGGGCCGAAGGAGCTGCGCACCACCTACCTGCTCAACGACGGCACCCAGATGAACTTCCGCCCGATCCATCCGACCGACGAACCGCGGATGCGCGACCTGTTCTACAAGCTATCGGAGGCGACAATTTATTACCGCTTCATGAGCCATTCCCAGCGCGTGTCGCGGCAGCAGATTCAGGACTTCGTCTATATCGACCACCGCAACGACGTGACCATTGTCGGCACGTTGCCCGAGGCGTATGGCGAGGAAATCATCGCCGTCGGCAGTTATTATCTCGACCCGAAGACGAACCTGGCGGAAGTGGCGTTCGTGGTGAGCGACCAGTGGCAAAACCATGGCATCGGCACCTTCCAGTTGAAGCATCTGATGCGCGTGGCGCGCCGCAACGGCATCCGCGGGTTCACCGCCGAGGTGTTGACGGACAACAAATCCATGCAGGCCGTCATCAACAAATCCAATTGCACGATCCGGAGCAAGCTCAACGGCAACGTGTACAGCTACGAGATGGATTTCGAATAAGCTGTCGGCAATGATTCCGCGCCCTTCGTCGGCGACTCCGGTGGAGGGCGTTTTGTTTTGAAGCCGTCAGCCGCGCAATCACCCCCCTGAGGCCGTGGCGCCAGGGATTTATCCGGAGCCATTCAGGGCCGCAGGGGATAAGCGCCGGGCGTGCGGGCGTCGGGCTTCGCCCAGCCCAGCAGTTGTTGGACGTCGGCGGGCAGCGAATCCTCCCCGATCGGTTTCGGCAACGCCTGGATGAGCTCGCAGCGCTTCAGTTCCGGACTCTTGAGGACCGAACCGTACCAGCCCGGATAATACTGGCTGTGCGCCTCGAACTCGGGATGGAGTTTCTGGAAATCCACCAGCGTCGTGAAGGCGCTGGCGCAACGGTCGCCCCCGGCCGGACTCCACGTCAGCAACGTCTCCGCCGTTTTGTCGCCGCCGCGCACATAGACGTTGTCATCCAACTGCCTCACCTGCGGGCGGGTCAGCTTGCCGCACAGGACCGGGGATTGTTCGAAGCGGAGGAGCGGTCCGGCAAACGGCGCGTCCGCCACCAGCAGGTTGCCCATGAAGACGTGGCCTTCGCGCTGGTCCACGTCCGGCCCGGTGCTCGGATGCCAGCCGAAATGGTCGTTCACGGCGCTGCGTTCGGTGCGTTCGAACGAGGCGACAGTGTTGACGAAAGTGTTGTGATAAACCCGGACCTTCGAGCTGTTGAGGACGCGGACGCCTTTGTCGCAATTGACGAACACGTTGCCGGCGCAGACCGCGCCCTTGGAAATCTCGAAGAAGAACCCGTCCTGGCAATTCTCGACCCAGTTGTTCACGAACACGCCATCCACGTTGCCGACGTCGTACCAGATGCCGTTGGAATGCGGATTGTCCATGACCAGGTTGTCGCGGCAGGTGACGCGGTAGGACTGGTTGAAGATTTTCACCGCCGACGGGAAGTAGCCGGTGATTTCCTCGACGTTGTTCCGCGCGAAGATGTTTTTCTCGAGCAGGCAGTCCGCCGAGTCAATCAGGTAAACGCCCTCGGTGCTGGTGTCGGTGATGAGGCAGTTCCGCATCGTGAATTTGTCGCCGCGAAAATAACCGGCCACGCGCGAGCAATGGGAGATGGTCACATTCTCGAGCGTGGTACCGACGACTTCCTTGCCGAACGTGGCGGGGTCGGCGAGTTTTTGCGGCTCCGTTCCCTCCACTTCCAGGGCGCGATACGCGTACTGGGTAAAGGTGAGCCCGCGAATCACCGGCCCCTGGCGGTCCGGGGATTTGCCGTGAACGTCCTGAATGGTGCGGGTCAGCGCACTGTCGAATGCCGTGATTTCAATCAGGCGGTTCGTAGGGCTGATGCCGATGTAAACCCGGCCGGCATCGTAATCAATGTAGAACGAGTTGGCGTCCACGGCGCCGTCCCAGCCGGCCGTTTTCAACGGTTGCCCATCCACGAACACCATGTCGTTGTTGAACAGCCAGAGCGGAGTCTTCCGGCCTTCGCGTTCCCGACGCCACCAGCTCTGGGGTTTCATCGGGAACAGATTGGACCACGTCGTGCTCCACAGGCCGTTGTCCTGGGCGTCCCACTTGTCGGCGACGCGGGTGCCTTTCAGGACCGGCTGTTCATCGGCATACGGTTGCAGCGTGATGCCCTGGTTCAATCTTAAACCGCCCACCCGGTAGGTTCCGCCGCGCAAAATGACGGCGTCGCCGGTCACAACCTTTGCGATGGCCGATTCGATGGTGGTGGGTTCCGCAAGGGACGTTCCCGCCGCGTCGGCCTTGCCGTCCGGCGCCACGTAATAGACATGCGCCGCGTCCGCGGGGACGGCGTAGTTTTGCGGGACCGGGCCATAAGGACCGCCGGAGGGCTGGGCCGGGCCGGTCAGCGGGCTGAACAGTCCCAGCGAAGCGAAGCCGAGGAACAGAAGGGATTGACCCCTTGAAAAGGAATGCGGGTTCATAACGTTGGTTTTCGGCGGTATTTTGATGAAGGCCAGGGCGCACGCACGCCCCGGCGTCGGCGCTGCCAAGGCAAGCTATATCTCCTCGCGGGAAAAACTGTCAAACGATTTCTCGGTGCGCCCACGGGCAGGACGACCGCCACGATGAATGACGGGTTGTAATCGCCCTGGCCGGCTTCACCCGGCGTCGTCATCGAACCCGATGTCGTCGATGAAGAAACTGCAATCCACCGGTTCTGCTTCCCGCCGCGCATCCGACCAGGCGCAAAACGTATTTAGCTTTGGCTGTGTCAACCTTCCGTTTTTGGCATCTGAAAACTGAACACTGAACACTTGAAACTCCCTCGTTCCTTAGCCGCGTGAGACGGAGTCTTTTACGCGGCCCCCACTTGTCACGCGTCACATGTCACACGTCACTCGCGGTAGTTTTGCCATTGCAAAACTCCGCGCCCGTCCTACGATGCCATCCAATCTGCATCGCTACGGGAAATTGATTCATGTCTGAACTCGACAAAAAATCTCTGACTGAGCAGGACATCCGAACCAAATTCATCACACCGGCCATTGTTGCTGGCAACAAATGGGACGTGATGAACCAAATTCGCGAGGAAGTTTATTTCACCAAAGGCCGCGTGATTGTGCAGAAGCAATTCTCAACTCGCGGTGAACCCAAAAAAGCCGATTACGTTCTTTCCTACAAGCCAGGCATCCCGCTCGCAATAGTTGAGGCCAAGGATAACAACCATCCGGTCGGCGGCGGAATGCAACAAGCCCTGGAATATGCCGAAATCCTCGACATTCCATATGTGTTTAGCTCCAACGGCGATGCCTTCATTTTTCATGACCGCACTGGTGAATCGCAGCCCGTCGAACAGGAATTGACATTGGAGGAGTTTCCGTCCGCAGAAGATTTATGGCAGCGGTATCGCGGCTGGAAAGGGCTGACGCCAGAACAGGCGCCGGTTGTCGCTCAGGATTATTGTGTCCAAGGCCCCGATAAAGAGCCTCGTTACTATCAGGAAATCGCCATCAATCGCACCATCGAGGCCATCGCCAAAGGACAAGACCGCGTTCTCCTGGTAATGGCAACCGGGACCGGCAAAACGTTTGTCGCGTTTCAAATCATCTGGCGATTGTGGAAAGCCGACGCGAAGAAACGCATTCTCTTCCTCGCTGACCGGAACATCCTCGTTGACCAGACACGCGTTAACGATTTCAAACCCTTCGGCGGCAAGATGACCAAGATTGAAGGCCGCAACATAGACAAGTCCTACGAAATTTACCTGGCGCTTTATCAGGGTATTTCCGGCAACGAGGAAGCCGCCAATGCCTACAAGGAATTCTCGCCCGACTTTTTCGATCTCGTGATTGTGGACGAGTGTCATCGTGGCAGCGCCGCCGAGGATTCCAACTGGCGCAAGATTCTCACTTACTTTTCCGGCGCGACCCAGATCGGCCTCACCGCCACGCCCAAGGAAACCAAGGAAGTTTCCAACATCGATTATTTTGGCGACCCGATCTTCACCTACTCGCTCAAGCAGGGCATCGCCGATGGTTTTCTCGCTCCCTACAAAGTCATCCGCATTGACATCGACAAGGATGTCAGCGGCTGGCGGCCCAGTCCCGGTCAGCTCGACAAATACGGCAAGCTCATTGAAGACCGGCTTTACAACCAACTCGATATGGACCGCACGCTGGTGCTCGACGAGCGCACCAAACTCGTTGCCTGGAGAATCACGCAGTATCTCAAGGCAACCGACCGTTTTGCCAAGACCATCGTGTTCTGTGAAGACATTGACCATGCCGAACGGATGCGGCAGGCGCTCATCATGTGGAACGGGGACGAAGTGGTGAAGAACCACAAATACGTCATGCGCATCACCGGCGACGATGCGCGGGGCAAGGCCGAACTCGATAATTTCATCCTGCCGGAGAGCAAATATCCCGTCATCGCCACGACTTCCAAGTTGCTCAACACCGGCGTGGATGCGCGCACCTGCAAACTCATCGTGCTCGACCAGCGCATCGAATCCATGACCACCTTCAAGCAGATCATTGGACGCGGCACGCGCATTCTGGAGGAATATAACAAGTCCTGGTTTACCATCATGGATTTCAAAGGTGCCACCCGGTTGTTCCAGGACGACAAGTTTGATGGCCCGCCTGAACAGATTTACGAACCCGAACCGGATGACCCACCCACACCGGAGGATGACGATGACGATGGAGGCACGGGCGGCGGCGGGCCACCCGGCCCCGGTCGCGAGAAATTTCACGTTGCCAACGTGCCGGCGAAAATCCTCCGCGAGCGCACGCAATTCATCGGCGGCGACGGCAAGCTGGCCACCGAATCGGTGAAGGATTTTACGCGCAAGATCGTCCGCAAAAAATACGCGTTAGTTGACGATTTCCTGAACACCTGGTCGAAAGCCGCGCAAAAGAAGGCCATCGTTCGCGAATTGGAGGAACAGGGCGTACCGCTTGACATGCTGCAGGATGCTGTCGGGCGCGACTATGACCCGTTCGACTTGGTCTGTCATGTGGCCTATGACCAGCCCCCGCTCACCCGCAAGGCGCGCGCAGACCGGGTTCGCAAGCGAAATTACTTCACCCGCTACGGCGACCGGGCCCGGGCGGTGATGGAAGCGGTTCTCGACCAGTATTCCAATCAGGGCCTCGAAGCCATCGAATCGCCGGACGCTCTGAAGGTGCCTCCGTTTCCCCAAATCGGCACACCGGTCGAAATCATCAAATCGTTCGGCGGGCGCAAACAGTTCCAGGCCGCCTTGCGTGATCTGGAAACCCAAATATATCAAGCGGCATGAGACGATACCCAGGTAAAATCGGAGCAATTCTTAAAAAACTGCGTTCGGCTCGAGACGAACTCCACGTTACGTATCCAGATCACCCTTTTACACTGGACGGTAATTTGATTGGCGATATCGGTGAAGCAATCGCAATCATTGATTTCTCTTTAAAAAAACTCGACCCTGGATCAAAACTGCATGACTGTAAAACTCGAAATGGTAAGCGTGTTCAGGTGAAAACCACCCAGCAAACCGTGCCGGGTAAAGGTGTCGGACTCGGCCTCACCAAACGCTCCTTCAAACATCTACTTGTAGTTCAACTGCTCGACGATGGGTATGAAATCCTCTACGACGGCCCAGGTCGTTATGTGAATAAAAAGAGAAAAGGTAAAAAATCCCCATCTCTCAGTGTTAAACAGTTGGGTGAACTTGATACAAAGGTAAAACCGGACGAACGCTTATCCTAAAAAATTATTCACCATGTCCCTCTCCACCACCATCAAATCCATCCAGGACATCATGCGCAAGGATGTCGGCGTGGACGGCGACGCGCAGCGCGTCTCCCAACTCGTCTGGCTGCTGTTCCTGAAAATCTTCGACGCGCAGGAGGAGGAGATGGAAGCCACGCGCGACGAGTATCGCTCGCCGCTGCCGGATAAACTCCGCTGGCGCAACTGGGCCACCGACGCCGAAGGCATCACCGGCGACGCGTTGCAAAAATTCGTCAACGACGACCTCTTCCCTTCCCTGAAAGAGCTGTCGCCCAAGACGCCCCGGCACCTGCTCATCCGCACCGCGTTCGAGGATGCCTACAACTACATGAAGTCCGGCACGCTCCTGCGGCAGGTCATCAACAAGCTCAACGAAGGCATTGATTTCAACAAAACCCAGGACCGCCACCTGTTCGGCGACATTTACGAGCAACTCCTGCGCGATCTCCAGAGCGCCGGCAACGCGGGCGAGTATTACACTCCGCGCGCCGTCACCCAGTTCATGGTCGAAATGACCAACCCGCGCCTTGGCGAACTCATCTTCGATCCTGCCTGCGGCACCGGCGGCTTTCTCACCGGCACGCTCGAATACATCCGCAAGCGCGAGGTCAAATCGCCCGCCGACGAGCAGCGCCTCCAGGAATCCATTCGCGGCGTCGAGAAAAAGCCCATGCCGCATCTGCTCTGCGTCACCAACATGCTCCTGCATGGTATCGAAGTGCCGGTGAACATCCGGCACGACAACACCCTCGCGAAACCTTACGCCGGCTACACCTCGGCCGACCGCGTGGATGTCATCCTCACCAATCCTCCATTCGGCGGCATGGAAGAGGACGGCACGGAGAAGAATTTCCCCGCCGTGTACCGCACCAAGGAAACCGCCGACCTGTTCCTCGTGCTCATCATCCACCTGCTGCGCGAGGGCGGGCGCGGCGCCATCGTGTTGCCGGACGGCACGCTCTTTGGCGAGGGCATCAAGACGCGCATCAAGGAGGAACTGCTGACCCAATGCAACCTGCACACCATCGTCCGTTTGCCGAACGGCGTGTTTGCTCCCTACACCGGCATCAAAACCAACCTCCTGTTCTTCACCAAAGGCGAGCCGACCAGGGAAATCTGGTATTACGAGCACCCGTATCCGCCGGGTGTGAAGAGTTACAACAAAACCAAGCCCATCCACATCAGCGAATTTGAGCCAGAGAAAAAATGGTGGGGCCGGGCCGGCCAGGCCACCAAGCGCAAGGAAACCGAGCTTGTCTGGCGCGTGCCCATCGAGCAGATCAAAGCTTCCGGCTACAACCTCGACATCAAGAACCCGAACGTGGTTGATCCCGGCCATGCCGACCCGGACAAACTGCTGGCCGAATATCAGCAACTCCTCGCCGCCGTGAAAGACACACGGGAGAAGCTGAAACGTGAACTCGAATCGGCGCTTGCCACCAATTTCACCAAAAATAAAATTTGACCATGAACTCCTTCCGCAACCAACGCCTCTGCGACCACACCCTGCCCATGAGCACCGCGTGGTTGCTCAACGATATTGCCGAGGCCAAAGGCAAACAGGATTTGTTCACCCGCCAGTCGCCACAAATGCTCAAGGCGCTCCGCGAAGCCGCCATCATCCAAAGCTCCGAATCCTCCAACCGCATCGAAGGCGTCACCGTCGCCCCCGACCGCCTGCGCCCGCTCGTGCTCGGCAATACAAAACCGCGCGACCGCTCCGAGCAGGAAGTTCAGGGCTACCGCCGGGCGTTGAACGAAATCCACACGCGCCATGAAAAACTTCCCGTCACGCCGGACACCCTCAAACAACTGCACGCGCTCTGCCAGTCCGCCAGCGGCGACGCCGGACAGTTCAAGCGCATTGACAACGAAGTCATCGAGCTCGTTCCCGGCGCGGCGCCGGTCATTCGTTTCAAATGCGTTACCGCGAAACAAACTCCCGCCGCCGTGGACGAACTCTGCCTGCTCTACCGCCATGCGCTCGATCAGGACAACCTCCCGCCGCTCATTGCTATTGCCGGACTCGTCCTCGATTTCCTTTGCATCCATCCGTTCCGTGATGGCAATGGCCGCGTTTCCCGCCTGCTCACGCTGCTCGTGCTTTACCAGCACGGTTATGAAGTCGGGCGTTATATCAGCCTGGAACGCCTCATCGAAGAATCGAAGGAAGATTACTACGAATGTCTCAACCGCAGTTCCCAACGCTGGCACGAAGGCAAACATGAACTGACGCCGTGGATCAATTTCCTGCTCGCCATCATCCGCCGGGGTTACGCGGAGTTTGAAAAGCGCGCCGGCCAGGTCAAAGCGCCGCGCGGTGCGAAAGCGGAGATTGTCCTCAATGCCATACGCCAGCAATCTGGCGAATTTCGCCTCACCGACATCGAACACGCCTGTCCCGGCGTCGGTCGCGAATGGATTCGTTCATTGCTCACCGACCTGAAAGCGGCGGGCAAAGCGTCCTGTCGGGGCAAGGGGCCGGCGGCCCGCTGGCGGCATTTGGGAAGTAAGGGTATTAACTCTTAAGTAAGGGTAGTAATGGGGGTATTATCTCAAAAACGTGTAAATATGGATGTATTACGAAGCAGCGAAGCCCAATTAGGTAACGGAAGTATGTATATAACGCAAGGGGTGGTCTTTCTTATGCCTGAAGGGAGGGGGAAGTGAAAGGGTGGCTTAAACGGCTACTGGGTCATGTGGTGGACATTGGCCATCTGCTGCTTCAAAAGGTTAATCGCCTGCTGCATCTTTCCAAGCTCTTCCTCATAAACCGTGAAGCGCGCTCCCTGATTCTGGCTTTGTTGCATTTCAAGTGTCGTAACACGGCGTTCGAGCTTCGCATACTTTTCCTGCTCGGCAAGCAGCGCCTGTCGCAGTTCCGCTATGGTTTTAGGGTCTTCATTCATAGTTTTGAACATCAATCTGATGCCAAAAGGCGGATTCAGTCAAGGGCCGAAAAAGATAGCTTGGAACCCCTTGAAAACCAACGAAATACAGATGTAAAATAGTGGTTGACAATGCGTTGCGTATAGTATAAAGTATAGGCATGAAGATAAACAAAGACAACGCCCACTTGGAAAGCTCGGACATAATCGAGCAAATGCCGCGTGCCTGCTCCGATGAGCTGGCGGCGGTCGAGTTTCTTGAGGAGCGGCTCTGGAAGGGCCAGCCGCATTGCACGCATTGCCAGTCGGCGAACGTGTACGCGATGAAGGGCAAGGACGGCCAGCGCAACAAGCGGTTCCTGTGGCGCTGCCACGATTGCCACGGCCAGTTCACCGTCAGAATCGGAACCGTGTTCGAGGAGTCCCGAATTCCGCTGCGCCATTGGTGCTATGCGTTCTGGCGTGCCTCAACGTCCAAGAAAGGCATCAGCGCGATGGAGATTCAACGCCAGTGCCAGCTTTCCTACAAGTCGGCGTTGTTTCTCATGCACCGCATCCGTTTCGCCATGACGCAAAACCCCGGCGACGCCCCGAAAATGACCGGCACGGTGGAAGCGGACGAAACCTACATCGGTGGCAAGCCCCGCCCCGGCACCGGCCCGCACAAGCGAGGACGGGGGACGAAGAATACGCCGGTACTGGGAATCGTGCAGCGGGACGGGAACATTCACCGCCGCGTGGTGGCCAACGTGAGCGCGGCGACGCTCAAGGGTGCAATTCGCGAGTGTGTAGATAAGCGGGCGAGAATCATCACCGACGAGCACCTTGCCTATCGCGGGCTTGGCAAGGAGTTCAAAGGCGGTCACTATACGGTCAACCACGGCACGCGGGAATACGCTCGCGGTGATGTGTTCACGAACACCGCTGAAAGTTCATTCGCGCTTATCAAGCGCGGACTGATGGGGATTTACCACTCTGTCAGCAAGAAGCACCTGCCCCGCTACCTTGGGGAGTTCGACTTTCGTTGGAACACGCGCAAACTGAACGACGGAGAACGCACAGTCCTTGCCATTGAAGGCGCGGCGGGCAAGCGGCTGGCCTACTACGGAGCATGAAAAAAACACCCAAAAAACTGACTGGGAAAAAACGGTTGTTTGCATTACTTAAAGCTGCAAAGACGCCCATTCCACCCGAGATGTTTTCAAAGAAAATGCAGTCACCTAAGAGTCGTCCACTTCCCAACTCTCCCGGTTATCAATCTGCGCGGCGGCAGCGGGGTTCGTTTTCTCCAAAGAAACAAGCAACTGGTGCAAGCAAGCCTTCGTCTCCTCGTTGAGTCGCTTATGCCATGCTTCTTGTTTTTCTTTCGGAATGGAATTGCGAACCATCGCCTCAAGAGCTTTTGTTCTGGCGAGCGTCCGCAAATTTTCGCGGCGGCAGGTAATCAGGGATTCGGCAATATCTTTGAACAATTTATGCTGTTCTTGTGATGTCATAATGTGAGATGAGTTGAAAAAGCCTATGAAAAAGAAACAACCAGACGCAATCGTAAAGGCCAGCGCGCCCAAGCTCCGCGCCAAGTCGAAGTCCAAGCGCGGCCCGGAGCCGGAGCGGCTGAAGATAGAGGGCAACTGGATACACGCCGTCGACCATTCGCTGGCGGTGAAGCGACCGCCCGGCGGCTGGCCGAAGTGAAGTTCACGAACCGAACGTCAAACCATTAAAAACCCATGCCCTTGCGTTATCGCCATACTTCCGTTAGGTAATAACTGCCTCAATCAGGTAATGAATTGGGTATTAACTCAAAAAGAGTGCAACGATGACGGTAAAACTCAAACGCTGCGCGAAACGAAAACTTTAGACCTTGGCCTTTAGCCTTTAGCCTTTCTATGACTCGCGCCACGTTCTTCAAGCAGTTCGACCTGCTGGCCGGCCAGCCCGACGCGGTGGCCGTTCCCGGAGTGCGCCCGTACCCGGGCGCAGCAACGACCGCACGCATGAACGCCTGCGAATTAACCAGATGTATCACTACGCTCCACCCCGCTGCGCCCGGGGACGGGCACACTCCATCACTCCGTCGGCACGCACAACCGCTCATAGGCATCGCGGAATCGGGCGCTACCCCACGGCCATTCCTTCGGCGCGGCCGCCAGCTTTGCCTTCGTCGGGTTGTTCTCAATGTATCGCCGGGTCTTCAATTCATGTTCGCTGTCACGCATGTAGGTGTCCCAATAGCCCTCCTGCCAGAACGGCCCCTTGCGTCCAAGAATCTTGTTCGCCTCTTTGGCCGTGTAACCTTTCCACGCATCCATCAGTTGGGACATCGGCACCTCCTGAACGCGAAAAAGCAGATGCACGTGATTCGGCATGATCACCCACGCGCGCAAGTCGTATTGCACGTCGTGACGAAACAGCAGCGCCGCTTCGACCATGGCCGCGATGTCTCCGCGCCGCAGGTGACATTCGCCCCGTCCTTGGTCGAGATATGCTTCCAGTTCGATCCGTCGTTGGCGGTCATTTTCGATTTTCAACAACGCCTCCCATTCCGAGCGCAATTCCGCCGGGAACGCGTCGGTCAGGCGAAAAGTGACGAACTGCACCAACCCCGGTTCATCCCGATGCGGCAAATACCCGTTCTCATGCCAGCCCAGAAAGCCGTGCTCAATCTCGTCCTTCGCCAGCGGACGCGACCCCGCGCGCTTGCCCGCCACGAGATCGCGCACGCCCGGATTGTAGGGCGGGCTGGGCAATCGTTTCAGCTTCATACGCTAAAAGCAAAGTGCAAGGCGGGTTCTGGCCGCAAGTTGGACCGGAAGAATTGCATCAAACATTACCATCGAACTGGACTATGGCGCGGTTCGGTAGTCTCGCCATCAACATTGAGGCCGGGTTCAGCCCACAGTGTGAACGACGCCGAAGAACTAAAGGCGAATGGGGCGTTCTGAAAATCAGCGCCGTCTCTTGGGATAAATTCAACCCAGAGGAGAACAAGGCATTGCCGCCAAATGTCGAGCCTCGTCCCGAATATGAAGTTCGTGACGGAGATTTCCTCATGTCACGGGCGAACACCGCAGAACTCGTTGCCAAAAGCGTTGTGGCAAACAAACCGCCGCAAAAGTTACTACTCAATGACAAAACGCTGCGAGTTCATTTCATGAACCACACCGAAAAGCGATTCGTCAATTTGGTGAACAACAGCTTGATGGCCCGCGGATATTACGCCTCCGTCGCGTCGGGAACGAGTAACTCAATGAAAAATATCACGAGGGAAGCCATTGCAATGTTGCCGATTGGCGTTCCCCCGCTGGCCGAACAAAAGCGGATTGTGGCGCGGGTGGAGGAATTGCTGCGGTGGTGCGACACGCTGGAAGCGCAGTTGAGCCAGTCCCGCACCCTCGGCGCGCACCTCCTCGACTCCACCCTCCACCACCTCCTGGCCGCGTAATCACGGAATGACACAGAAGCCAACAAAGTGAACGAAGGCCGGCTTCGGGCTGGTTCATTTTTCTTCGTTCCCTTCGTTTGCTTCTGTTAAGTTGTCCCAACAAAACATAATCCTATGATTGCCAACCTTGAACCGGTGGCGGCGAAGTCCGCTGCTCCCATCTATCAACTGAAAGTCATCCTGCTTGGAACAAAGCCACCCGTCTGGCGCCGCCTGCAAGTGCCGGGCAACGCCAGCCTCGGCTGGCTCCACGCCGTCCTCCAGGTCGCGATGGGATGGACCAACAGTCACCTGCACCATTTCCTCACCAGCGACGCGCGTTATTGCGATCCCCGCCAAAACGAGGACACGTTTCTCGACGAGGAACCGGACCGGGATGAAAACAAAGCCACGCTGATGCAGGTTGCGCCCGCCAAAGGCGCGTCATTCGGCTACGAATACGACTTCGGCGATTCGTGGGAGCACGAAATCACCATCGAGAAGATTTTGCCGCCTGATCGCGCGGCAGCCACGACCGCGCTTTGCCTGGACGGTGCCCGCGCCTGTCCGCCGGAAGATTGCGGCGGCATCTGGGGCTACGTCAATCTGCTCAAGATTCTCAAGAACCGGAAACACCCGGAGCACAAAGACATGAAAGCCTGGGTGGGCGGCTCCTTTGACGCTGAAGCCTTCGATTTGGCGCACATTAATCTCTGGTTGCGGAAACTCAAATGGCCGCGCGTGACGGAAGCCCAACTGCGCAAGGTGCTCATGGGCCGGGACGATTACACGGAGGATTGAAATGGACAGATGAGCCACTTCCGGAAAATTAAAAACCGATGAAACCGGTCAAACTGTCCGAACTGATTGAAGCGCTCGAATTCGATTCCGAGGAGCATGTGACCCGGGTTGACCTGGAGAACGGCTGCGTGGTGATGGTGGATAACACGGTGATGAGCGCCGTGGAAGAGGACGATGACGCCGCGCTGCAGGAGCTGCCGGACTGGGAACGGGAGCAGGTGGTAATTGCCCGGGCCATCGTGGCAGATTCCGGCCAACGCTTCGTGGAGGCGCCGGACAAGTTCGATTTCCACGAATACCGGCAGATGGAACGGTTTATCGGGACCGTCGAGGACGCCGCTGCCGCCGAGCAGCTCTGGCGGGCCATCAAAGGCAAGGGTGCGTTCCGCTATTTCAAGGACACCGCCAGCCGGTTGGGCGTGTTGCAGCAATGGTATCACTATCGCGACAACGCGATGAAGGAGTTTGTTCGGGATTGGGCCGTGGCACACCAGATTCCCATCATGGACGACACCGGCTCGAATCCACCACAGCCATGAAAGCTACTGCATCCCTGCCAACGCAGCGTTGGATCGTGGCCGAGCTGGACGCGTTGCAGGCGGAGGTGGACGCGCTGAAAGAGTTGCAGCGGCAAACCGGCGAGGAATTGGACGCGTTGCTCCCCGCCATCCTTCAGTCTTCGCCTGGCTTCCGTCTTCGCATTGCTTCGCCGAGACAAGTCGACCCGGCTGGCGACCGCGCCTTCATCCGCCTTCCCTCCGTTTCGGCGCGACAGGCAGGGCAACCGGCTTGACAAGACGGCCGGTAAAACATAGTTTAACAGCATGACAAAAACCATTACGAAGATTGGCAATTCGCAAGGACTGATGTTCGATTCGGCGCTGATGGATCTGGCCCGCATCAAGGTGGGCGACCAGGTGACCGTCAGCGTGCATGAAGGCGGTTCGATCGTTTTGACGCCGCTGCGCCCGGTCATCAAGCCGGACAAGGCGGCAGCGACGGCCAAACGGTTGATCAAGAAGAACGCGGCGTTGTTCCGGCGGCTGGCATGAAGCGTCCGCTGGCGCATCCCACGGTGGAGGCCGTGAAGGCCATTCACGCCGAAGTGCTGGCCGCGCATGGCGGCGGCGCGGGTCTGCGCGAAGCGGCGTTGCTGGAATCAGCGGTGGCCGCGCCACAGGCCACGATGATGGGCGAGCCGCTGTTTACCAACCCCGTGGAGATCGCGGCGGCTTATCTGTTTTACCTGTGCCGCAACCATCCGTTCGTGGACGGCAACAAGCGGACGGCGCTGGCGACGTGCCTGGTGTTTCTGAGCGAAAACGATTTGTTGCCGGATGAAAAGCTCGACGTTGAGGCGTGGGAGGCGTTGACACTGGACGTGGCAGCCAGCCGCCTCGACCGTGCGCAGACAACCAGGCGGTTGCGAGCACTACTCCGCTCCAAAAAATGAACAAGCGGATCGTGGCTGAACTGGACGCGTTGCTCTCCGCCTTCAAAGGAGAATTGTATAAAAATGCTGAAGGCTGAATTCTAAAGGCTAAAAGCTGAGGACTAAACCCGGAAAATCACACAACCCAAAGTGAAACTATGAACTCATATAGGGTAAAACAACGAGCTGGAATCCAGAATCCAGAATTCGGGAGCCGGTATTGAATTTCAGGTTTTCAGTGTTCGGTTTTCAGTCTTTGTGTTCTTTGTGGTTAAAAATTTTGCATTCCCTTCAGCGATGCGGGTCTGAAATGGTTGACGCCGCGCAGGGTTCGCGCTAAAGCTTCGTAGTCGCCAAAATATCCCGGCCGGTGCGGGTCGCGTAAAGTTTCGCCACGCGACGGACCAAGTAAAAGACTTCGTCTCACGCGGCAGGGACAACACACTATGGAAACGATTCTGCCATCCGAGTTCAAACGCCAGATGGTCCTGCTGCTGGATGGCGCCCCCCATGTCATCGAGGATTTGCACACCAGCGGCACCGCCCAGACCCGGCACAAACTTCATACCCGCCTGCGCCACCTCCTGACCGGCCGCCTCATTGACCGCGTTTTCGCCGAAAGCGAGCGCGTGACCGTGGCCCCTCTGGAAACCCGCCGCGTTACTTACAGCTACGCGCAGGCCGACGCGCAGGTTTTCATTGATGCCGAGACTTACGAGGAGTTTGAGTTCAGCAACGAACAACTCGGTGAGCGCCGGTGGTTTCTCAAGGAGAACGAGGAATATAAAGCCCTGCGGCTTGATGGCCGGCTCCTCGACATCGTCTTACCGCAACAAATCCCGCTCAAAGTGGTGAATACCGCCCCGCCCAGTCGGGGCGGCTTGGGCTCGTCCTGGAAGGAGGCGAAGCTCGAAACCGGCCTCTCAATCATGGTTCCGCTGTTTATCGCCAACGGCGAAATAATCCGCGTTGACACCGCCGAAAAGAAATACTTGGGCCGGGAAACGTCCGCGTAAAAGGCTTCGCCTCACGCGGCGGGCCGCGTAAAAAACTTCCAC
>JBKQOA010000064.1:0-14049 GCA_052145735.1 Limisphaerales bacterium | reverse complement strand
CATCAGATAGTTGCTGCTGACTTTTGGAATCGCCTTGGTTCTCATGTGTTGATGGAAATTTTCAGTTTTTGGACAAAGGCAGCTTGACGCGAAAACAACTGCCGTTGCCGACCGTGCTTTGCGCTTCCACTTCCGCGCCGTGTGCGGTGCAAATGGATTTGACGATCGAAAGTCCAAGCCCCGCGCTTTCGGAATCGGCGGAACGGGCCGGGTCCACACGATAAAACCGTTCGAAGACATGCGGCAACGCCTCGGACGGAATGCCGATGCCGTTGTCTTCCACTTCCAGCACGGCGTGGCCGTTGCGAGCGAGAACGCGCAAATGAATCGCGCCTTTTTCCGGCGTGTATTTGATGGCGTTGTCGAGCAGATTCACCACGACTTGTTTCAGCCGCACGTGGTTGCCTTTCACCGGCATCGGCTGGCTGGCGTCGCAGGAAATGGAAATGCCCTTGTCCTCGGCCAACAGGCTCATTTGTTCGGCCGTTGTTCTGGCCAGTTCGCTCAAATCGAAACGGGTCCATTCGGTTTGCGCTTCGCCGGCATCGAGCCGTGAGAGCGTGAACAATTGCTCCACGATTTTGCCCAAATGCACGACTTCCTCCAACATGCTGCCGGCGCGGTCGCGCAATTCTGCATCCAGCCGCGGGTCTTCAGCGAAATTTTCCAGTTCTCCCCGCAGAATCGTGAGCGGCGTGCGCAAATCATGCGAGGCGTCAGCCACAAAGCGTTTGGAATTTTGAAAGGCGTCATCCAGCCGGGTAATCATGAGGTTGAGCGAGTGGGAAAGCCGCTCCAGCTCGTCGCCGGTGCGCGCCACAGGCAGGCGCTCGCTCAGATTGTGCTGCGTGATCCGCTCGGCAGCCTGCGTGATTTGTTCGACCGGCGTCAAGGCCCGCCGCACCAGCAGATAGCCGCCAGCCGCGACGATGACGACCGCCAGCGGCAAACCCAGGGCAAGCTGCAAAAACAGGTGGTTGAGCATGGATTCCACCGGGTCGAGCAGCACGCCAAATTCCACCAGGTAATCCGGATTGCCGGACGATTTGAAATTCAGCGCGGCGATGAGCAGGGTTTTGTTGCCCGACAATTGCAGTTTGCGGGAGAATTCAGTTTGTGATGACGGCGAAAAAATAGGAACTTCCGCCGGATCGAAGCTACCGTCCTTGGGTGCGCCGGAAACGTAAACCAGGGTGCCGTCTGTCCGCGTGATACGGATGAAGCGATCGTTGATTTCCGGCTCATACCAGTCTTTCGTCTGGCTGGCGACGTAGGCTTCGCCGGTTTGTTTGACATGAGCGAGCAACGTGTTGGCAATCTGGCGTGTGCGGCGGGACTGCGATTGGCGCAGGTCGTTTTCCAGAAAATGCCGCAAATCGAGATACAACAGCGCGCACAGCAGCAAAAATATCCCGGTTAGCAAACCGGCATACCAGGCGACCAGTCGGAAACTGATGGAGCGCGTGTTCATGTTTGCGTTTCGTCGCTCAAGCTGTAGCCCACGCCGCGCACGGTGTGCAGCAGTTTGACCGGAAACGCATCGTCCACTTTTTCCCGCAAATGCCGCACATAAACGTCCACAATGTTGGTCAACCCCTCGAAACTTTGATCCCAGACATGCTCGATGATCATGGTGCGCGAGAAGACTCGGCCCGGATGCGTCGCCAGATATTCGAGCAGCGAGTATTCCTTGGCGGTAAGTTCGATTTTTTTGCCCGCGCGTTTCACATTTTGCGAAAGGCGGTCAACTTCCAAGTCCCCCACACGCAAGACGCTGGACCGGTTGACCGGCCCGCGCCGCAACAAGGCCTTGATGCGCACCTGTAGTTCGGCAAACGCAAACGGCTTGGTCAGGTAGTCGTCCGCGCCGGTTTCAAAATTTTTAATTTTGTCGGCCATGCCGTCGCGCGCGGTGAGAATCAGAATCGGCACCAGCGGATTTTTGCGCCGGACTTTTTCGAGAATCTCCGTGCCGGTCAGTCCGGGCAGCATCAAATCCAGGATGATGAGATCGTAATTGTAGGCATTGGCGGCTTCCCAGCCGCTTTGGCCGTCGTGGCACACATCCACGGCATAGCGCTCCGCCTTGAGGCCGCGCACAATGATGTCGGCCACTTTTTTTTCGTCTTCGACCAGCAGGATTCGCATAACCTTGTAAGTTCGACAAAGAAATAGATCATACGTTGATTAAAATAACGCAAACATTTGATTAAAATTCATTCAGAAGCTTTCATCCACCAAAGAATTGTGGCAGATAATTGTAGCTATGAAATCGGTTTCGATCTTTTGTGGGCTCGCCATCGCCGCCTGGTTATCAGGTTGTGCCAGCGACAGGAGCGGGCTTGTCCTTGATCCGGTTGGCCCGCCTCCCGGACAATCCTCCACGACGTCCAGTTCAACCAACGGCACTCTGGTGGTTTATTCCGCCTACGATGTGGACGCTAATTGGAATGCTCGTGATCCCCGCCGTCCGGTCTATTCGAATTACAAAATTTTCTTCCCCGATGGGAATTTGCTGCGAGCCGTGCATAACGATTCAGGAACCATGCTGCAGGATGCGAAGCCGGTGGAATTGCCGCGGGGCAAGTATCGGGTTGTTGCCAGGGCCAATGGTTACGGACGGGTAACCATCCCGGTCGTCATCGAAGCCTGTCAAACCACGGTATTGCACCTTGAAGGCGGTGGTTCCTGGTCAAATGAGGCGGAATTCAATCAGACCAACGCTGTGCGCCTGCCCGACGGGCAGATCGTCGGTTGGCGAACCACCGCCGAACACCCGTCCAAGCTGTAGGTGGAAGCCCTGGGCATTCAAGCCGAACCGGGTGGCTTTTCCCGGCCAGGCGGTTCGGATTCGACCCATCCAAGGTGTGGCGGACCTTCCTGACCATATTTTTCAAATGTTACAGGCCAAAATGGTTTGTCACGGAATTGTAACAACCCCGCCGCACGTTTGTAACAGCGTTGCTTCAGTCTGCCGCGGTCATTTGGATCCATGACCATGAAAAACAGGAAGCAACACACCCAAAACAAGGCAATGCATTTCATGGCCGACCTGATGTGGAAGTTTTAACCGGATCGTAACGTGATTGATGAATCCCAAGCTGATTAAATCCTGATCATGAAAAAACTGATTCTGTTCCTCCTCGCCAGCGGCAGCCTGCTCGGCCTGCAAAGCGGCGCCCACGCGCAAATGCTCATCAACGGCGCGGGCGCGACCTTCCCCTATCCCATCTACTCGAAGTGGTTCGACGAATACGTCAAGGTGGATTCGTCGGTCCGCTTCAACTATCAATCCATCGGTTCCGGCGGCGGCCAGAAACAAATCACCGCCCAGACCGTGGACTTCGGCGCTTCCGACGGCCCGATGAGCGATGAAAATCTCGCCAAGGCCCCGGGCAAAATCCTGCACATTCCCACCGTGGCCGGCGCCGATGTCATCGCCTATAACCTGCCGGGCAATCCGAAGCTTAAACTGGACGGCGATGCCGTTGTCAGCATTTTTCTCGGCAATATCACCAAGTGGAACGATCCGAAAATCGCCGCGCTCAACCCGGGCGTGGAATTGCCCGACGTCGGCATCATCCCGGTCCACCGTTCGGATGGCAGCGGCACCACCTTCATCTTCACCGATTACCTGAGCAGCGTCAGCCCGGTCTGGGCGAACTCGGTGGGCAAAGGCACCTCGGTGAAATGGCCGGCCAGCATCGGCATTGGCGCCAAAGGCAACGAGGGCGTTGCCGGCCAGGTCAAACAGTTGTCGGGTGCCGTCGGCTATGTCGAACTGATCTACGCCAAACAAAACCAGATGCCGTACGCGGACATGAAGAATGCCGCGGGCAATTTCATCACGCCCTCGCTGGAGTCCGTCACCGCGGCGCTCGCGACGGCGAAAATCCCCGACGATTTCCGGTTCTCGATGGTCAACGCGCCGGGCGACAACACGTATCCGATCGCCGGCGCGACCTGGCTGCTGGTTTATGAAAAGCAAAAGGACCCCGCCAAGGGCAAAAAACTGGTGGAATTCCTGAACTGGGCCCTGACCAAGGGTGAAGGCATGGCCTCATCGCTGGATTACGCCTCCCTGCCGGAAAACGTGCAACAGCGCGTTTTGGAGCGGATCAAAACAATTAAATACTGACTTCGCCCCGCCGGCCGATAATTTTATCGGTGTGGACCGGACGAAGAGCGTCGTTCCTCCCGCTCTTCGTCCTTTTGATTTTTGAACCGAGGGGAAAATTGTGAACGGAATGCCAGAGATGCAACCAAACATGAACCCACGAACGCACGGTGGCCCTCGCTTCGGCGACCGCGCCTTCGAATGGCTCACCCTGCTCATGGCGCTGTCGGTCTTTGTGCTCATCGTACTGATCGGATATGAACTCGCGCAGGGTTCGCGGCTCGCGTTGCAAAAATTTGGCTGGCACTTCCTGGTCAACAGCAATTGGGACCCGGTCAATGAACAATTCGGCGCGCTGCCGTTCATCTTTGGCACGCTGGTTTCGTCGCTCATCGCGCTCGTTATCGCCGTGCCCATCAGCATCGCCACCGCCGTTTATCTCACCGAACTCGCCCCGCTCTGGCTTCGCCAGCCGTTGATCATGTTCATCGAGCTGCTGGCGGCTGTGCCGAGCGTCATTCTCGGTCTTTGGGGAATTTTTGTGATGGTGCCGTGGCTGCGCGAGCATTTGTTTCCGTGGCTGCAAAAACTGTTTGGTTTCCTGCCCTTGTTTCAGGGACCAACCAACATTGGTTTTTCCATGCTGGCCGGCGGCATCATCGTTGCCATCATGGTGGTGCCCATCATCACGTCGGTCTCGCGTGAAATCCTGCGCTCGGTGCCGGGGCTGCAACGCGAGGCCGCCTACGCGCTGGGCGCCACGCGCTGGGAGGTCACGCGCATCGCCGTGTTGGGCTACGCCAAGAAAGGGTTGTTTGGCGCGGTGATTCTGGGGCTGGGCCGAGCGCTGGGTGAAACCATGGCCGTCACGATGGTCATCGGCAATTCGCCGCAAATCGTCAAATCTCTCTTCAAGCCCGGCTACACGCTGGCCAGCGTCATCGCCAACGAGTTCACCGAAGCCACGACCGACACGTATCTGAGCGCGCTGTTTGAAATCGGCCTCGTGCTGCTCGGCGTGACCGTGCTGGTCAACGCCCTGGCGCAACTGCTCTTGAAAACGTTCGCCGGCCCGGGCGTGAAACCACAACACTGAAAAAATATGGATTATTGGATTACTGGATCATGGGATTGTTGGATTATCGGCCCCATCAATCCATTTATCCATCAATCCATCACCCCTTCGCCATGACCGCCTCGAACCATCGCTGGCGCAAATTCAAGAACGGTTTGATGCAAGTCTTCACGTTCGCGTGCGCCATTCTGGTCGTCACGCCACTCGTGCTGGTGTTTTACCACCTCGTGAACGAAGGCTTCAGTTCCATCAACTGGGCGTTTTTCACCGAGTTGCCTAAACCCGTCGGCGAAAGCGGCGGCGGCATGGCCAACGCCATCATTGGCACGTTTATTCTGCTGGGGCAGGCCGCCTTGCTCGGTGTGCCCATCGGCGTGCTCGGGGGCGTGTACCTTTCCGAATACGGCTCGTCGCGCCTCAACTGGTGGATTCGTTTCGCGGCGGACATTCTCAACGGCGTGCCGTCCATCACCTGGGGCATCGTCGTCTGGGCACTGCTGGTCATACCCATGAAGGGATTTTCCGCACTGGCTGGCGGGGTGGTGCTCGGCATGATGATGATGCCGCTGGTGATGCGGACGACTGAGGAGGTGTTGCAACTCGTGCCGAACGGCTACCGCGAAGCCGCGCTCGCGCTGGGCATCGGCAAGTGGCGCACCATTGTGCAAATCGTCATGCGCACCGCGCTCAAAGGCATCGTCACCGGCGTGTTGCTCGCGCTCGCGCGCGTGTCGGGCGAAACCGCGCCGCTGCTGTTCACCGCGTTCGGCAACCGGTTTTGGACGCACCGGTTGACCGATCCCATCTCCGCGATGCCGCTGCAAATTTTCAACTACGCCATTTCACCCTACAACGACTGGCACCGGCAGGCGTGGGCGGGCGCACTGGTGCTGCTCCTGCTTGTCCTGTCCATCAACATCGGGGTGCGCTTTTTGACGCGTGACCGGTTCCAACGCAACTTTTGATTTTCCCATGGCCGACAACGCAACCACTCCCCTGACCGCACCGGCGCCACCCGCCGCCGCGAACGCAACAGCCCTGGCTGTGCGCAATCTCTCGGTTTTCTTTGGCGAAAATCATGTGCTGAAGGGCGTTTCGCTCAACATCGCCCCCAAAGCGGTCACCGCCATCATCGGTCCCAGCGGTTGCGGCAAGTCCACCTTTTTGCGCGCGCTCAACCGGATGCACGAGCTCGTGCCGGAAGCGCGGATGACCGGCGAAATCCGGCTGTTCGGCGACGACATCTACGCGCCCGGCGTGGAGCCGGTTCTCGTCCGCCGCCGCGTCGGCATGGTCTTCCAGAAATCGAATCCGTTCCCGACCATGTCCATCGTCGAAAACGTCACCGTCGGCCTGCGCTTGAACGGGGCCCGCGACCGCAAGCTGCTGGCCGAACGCACGGAGCAATCGTTGCGCATGGCGGCGCTGTGGGACGAGGTGAAGGACCGTCTGCACGCTCCGGCCATCAGCCTTTCGGGCGGCCAGCAGCAACGGCTGTGCATCGCCCGCGCCCTCGCCGTGCAGCCGGAGGTGCTGCTCATGGACGAGCCCGCCTCCGCCCTTGACCCGCTCGCCACCGCCAAGATTGAGGACTTGATTCTGGAGTTGAAAAAGGACTACACGATTGTCATTGTCACGCACAACATGCAGCAGGCCGCGCGCATTTCAGACTTCACCGCGTTCCTTTACCTGGGCGAACTGGTGGAATTCGATGTGACCACGAAAATTTTCACCACCCCGACTAAGAAACAAACGGAAGACTATGTAACCGGCCGGTTTGGTTGAAAGCTGACCGCGAAACGAAATCAAAATTATGGAACATTTCGACATGGAACTGGACGTGCTGAAACAAAAGCTGCTCACGATGGCCAGCCACGCCGAGACGGCCGTGAACCAGGCCCTCCAGGCGCTCATGCAGCGCGACCTCGACCTCGCGCTGCGCGTGAAGGACGACGACCGCATCATTGACCAGTTCGAGGTCGAGATTGACGACCTCGTCATCCAGCTGCTCACCAAAGCGCCGCTCGCCACCAACCTGCGCCTCGTGACGGTGGCGATGAAAATTTCCCAGAACCTCGAGCGCGTCGGCGATGAAGCCACCAAGATTGCCAAACGCGCCCGCGATCTGAGCCAGGAACCGCCGGTGAAAATCATCATTGATCTGCCGCGCATGGCCGGGCTTGCGCTGGACATGCTCAAGGCCGCGCTCGACGCGTTTGTGAACCGTGATTCCGCCGCCGCCCGCGCCATCATTCCGCGCGACAAGGAGGTGGATGCCCTCAACAAGCAGATCCACGAAATCCTGGCGCAGCACATGGTGGCCCACCCGGACACCATCAGCCGCTGCCTGAACTGGATGGTCGCCTGCAAAAGCCTCGAGCGCATCGCCGACCACGCCAAGAACGTGGCCGAGGAGGTCGTCTATCTCTGCGAGGCGCAGGACATCCGCCACACCGGCGCGAAAAGCCAGGCCGCGCCCCCGGCTGGCGCGTGACGAAACCCAAGGCTGAGTCGCGCCAGCCTCCTCGCCAAGGCCGTCTTGGTGATATCGAGCTGGCCAGGAACATTCAGAACATTGACCCCAAATCTGAAAACAAACGTGCGCTTTGCGCATGCTCCGGCAATATATTTCCCAGAACCATGGATGTGCCCTCCAGAATATTTGAATCGAAAAGCGCTGCCTGGCTGGCTGCCGTCATCCTGCTGGCGCTCGGGTTGACGGTCCGGGAAGCGGCGGCTCTCAGTCTGGCAGCACCGGGCAGCGGTCTGTCGGTGCGGCTGGAGCCGACCAACGGCCTCTACGAAATTGCGTCGAGCAACCTGGACTGGACTTTTGCCGGCAACATCCCGGCCCCGCTGGCCAGGGTGGCTGCCAGCCGCGGCAGCGATTCTGTGGGAGCCTACCAGCAAGTCAGTTTCGAGTGGCAGGCGGACGGAATGCCCATGACCGGACGGATCCGGCTTTACGATGAACCGGCGCTGGCGCTTTTTTCCCAGACCTGCAAAACGGCGGCCGGAACGCCGCCGGCCGCCTTTCCCAATTTCACGAAAATGCCGGCGGACCTGCACGTGTTCAGTTATGGTATGCAGACTTTTGCCCCGCCGCAATTCGCCGCCAGCGAGGCCGGTACGCCGTGGCTGTTGTTTGACGACCACGCCAATGCCTTCATCATTTCGCCGGCGTCCCATTTCATGGTCGCCAGCATGCTGGGTGATGGCCGGCCACGGGTGGCCAGCGGCTTCAATCCCCGCCTGCGCAATTTGCCGGCGGGTTTCACCCAGGAAACCCTGGTCGCCTTCGGTCAGGGCATCAACCAGACGTGGGATTTGTGGGGCCGGTCGCTCCTCGAACTGGAACAGGCCAAACGTCCATCCAATGACGCTGATGCCGTCCTGAAATATCTGGGCTACTGGACCGATAACGGCGCCGATTATTACTACAATTACGACCTGAACCAGGGATACGCCGGCACGCTCGAGTCGCTCGTGCAACGGTATCGCCAGGAACAAATTCCCATCCATTATCTGCAATTGGACAGTTGGTGGTATTCCAAAACCACCACCGATGCCGACGGCAAACCCGGCAGCGCAAGAAAATCGGCCAAGCTGCCCGAAGGCGAATGGAACCGTTATGGGGGAACGCTGGAATACAAGGCGCATCCCTTTCTTTTTCCGCAGGGCTTGGCTGCCTTTCAACAATCCATCGGCCTGCCACTGGTCACCCATGCCCGCTGGATTGACCCGGCCAGTCCGTATCATCAACAGTACAAATTTTCCGGCGTGGCGGCGGTGGACCCGCAATGGTGGAACGACATTGCCGCTTATCTCAAATCTTCGGGCGTGGCCATTTATGAGCAGGACTGGCTCGACCGCATATACAAGTATTCGCCTGCTTTCAGCAGCAACCTGGACACGGCCGAAACCTTTCTCGACAACATGGCCCGCGCCTGTCGGGAGCAGGGCATCACGCTCCAGTATTGCATGCCGTATCCCTGCCACTTTCTGCAAGGCAGCCGGTATGCAAACCTGACCATGATCCGCACCAGCGATGACCGGTTCAATCCCAACCACTGGAACAATTTCCTGTACACCTCCCGCCTCGCCGCGTCGCTGGGCATCTGGCCCTGGGCCGATGTTTTCAAAAGCTCCGAAACCGCCAACGTGCTGCTGGCAACCCTTTCCGCCGGACCCGTCGGCATTGGCGACGCCATGGGAACCGAAACCATGACCAATCTGCTTCAAGCCGTCCGCGCCGACGGTGTGATTGTCAAACCCGATGCGCCCATCGTGCCGCTGGACCGCAGCTACCTTGCCGATGCCCGGCACATGCCGGCACCGTTGATCGCCGGCACCTGCACCCGGCAGGGCAAAATCAAAACCAGTTACGTCTTCGCCTGTAACCGGTCCAAAACCAACTCCGCCGAAGTCCGGTTTGCGTCTGATGAACTGGGCCAGACGGGTCCGGTTTATGTCTATGATTACTTCGCCGGCGCGGGACGGCGATTGGAAACCAATGAAAGTTTCTCCGCGCCTTTGTCCCAGGGCGCATCTGCTTTTTACGTGGCGGCGCCGGTCGGCGAAAGCGGCATTGCGTTCCTGGGCGACAGCGAAAAATTTGTCGGCACCGGCCGGCAGCGGATTGCCTCGCTCCACGACGAACCCGGCAGGCTCACCGTGACCGTTGTTTTTGCGGAAAAGGAAGCCGCCGTCACGCTTCATGGCTTTGCCAAGGCAATACCCAAGGTACACGTTGAATCGGGACGGGCTGGATCAGTTCAATACGATGCCGGAACCGGACATTTCAATGTGGAGATCAAACCCAGCCCCAAAACTCCCGTTGACCGTTCCACTGGCGACCCGGTCCGCCAGGTGACCGTGGTGTTTGAAATGCCAAAGCTTTTTTGATTCCGAAGTTAAATTCGTCCTCGTTCTCGTCCTCGTCCTCGAATTTTTGCCCGGTTCGATTACGAGAACGAGGACAAGGACGAGGAGGATTTCAGGCTAAAATCCCTCCGGCACTCCAAATACTTTTGTCCAATTCGCCTGGCCCAGCACCACGCCCATGACAATCAAAGTCATGGCCGTCCAGAACGTGGGCGTGACCGGTTCGTGCAAAAAGAACCACGCCCAGGCCATCGTGCTCAACGGAATGAGATTGTTGAACAGCATGACCTGGCTCGTGCGCCAGTGCCGGAGCGCGTCGTTCCAAAGCGCATAGGCAATCACACCTCCAAACACGATGCAGAACGCCAGCACACCCAGAATCCCGCCGGTGACGGGGATGCCGCGCGTCAAATAAATCTCGGCCAGACCGAACGGCATCAGGCCGATTCCCGACATCCACATCGTGTGCGCCGCGACTTCCGCCCCGCTCAAGCTCGCACTGAGAATGCGCATTTGATGGCTGAAATTCGCCCACAACATGCTTGCGGCCAGCCCGATAAATTCTCCGGCCAGGTCCAACTTTGCCGTTTGCAACGCCGGCCAGAACAGGACCAGCACGCCGGCCAGTGCCAGCAACGCCGCTCCGTAACGCCGCGCACTGGCCCACGTCCGCTGCGGTCGTTCCTCCCATAACAAAGTCCACACGGGCGACGCGCCAAGATACAACGCCACGTGCGAAGCGGCGGTCAGGCGCAAAGCCCAGTTGAAGGCAACGATATACACCGCCAGGCTCAACCCGCCGCGCCACCACAACTGCCGTCGCAGTCCGGAGGTCAACGGGCGGTATGCACCGAGCCAAGAAGTCAAGCGCAGCACCGCCAGCAACAGCCACCCGGCCAGGAGAAAGCGAACACCGCCGGTCCAGATGGGCGGCCACGCGGCGACCAGCCACTTGGTCCCCGCGTTGTTGCCGCCCCACAGAAAAATCACGAACAGGAGGCTGGCGGCGGTGATGGCGTTATTTTTTGGCTGCGACACCCGGCGAGTAAGCCAATGCGCGACAGGCTTGCCAATGAAATTTGTTTGATCGGCCGGGGCGCGCACTCGCTCACGGCGCAAATTGACGCGCCAATCGCCGACCACGGCGACCAGCCATTAACGCCCCCCGCGGCAAGGTCAAAGGCGCCCCGCGTGACAAACCTCGAAAATAATCGCTTGACCAGAGACGCCGCTCAAGTGATAGTTATTTCGTTATCTGACGAAATAACAATTTATTTATGCGCGAATTCATGGCCATCACCAGGGCATTGTCCGATCCCAGCCGGGTCCGAATCCTCCTGGCCCTGCGCCGGCGGGAACTGTGCGTCTGCCAGATCACGGAATTGTTCGGCTTCGCCCCGTCCACCATGTCCAAACACCTCTCCATCCTGCACCAGGCCGGCCTGATCCGCTCGCGTAAGACGGAGCGCTGGGTTTATTACCGGCTGCCGGAGAAATCAGTACCGACGGCAGTCCGTGAAGCTTTGGATTGGGTCCGGAAATCGCTCGCCAAAACGGATGAGGTCAAAACCGATACCCGGCGCCTCCATAAAATTTTACAGATGGATTTGAAGAAAATCTGCCGCCGCCAATGCCGCCGGCCCGGGTGCTGAATCATTTATGAATCCAATCATGCCAACCGAACAGGAACAGAAAATTCATCAACTGGTCCGCGAAGGCTACGCCAAAATCGCCCAGGACACCTCCACCGGCTGCTGCAGCCCCGGTGTTTCGTGCTGCGGTTCCGCGCCGCAGGACGCAGACAAACTCGCCCGCGAACTCGGTTATTCCGTCGAGGAACTCAAGGCCCTCCCCGAAGGCGCGAACATGGGTCTTTCCTGCGGCAACCCCGCCGCGCTCGCTGCGTTGAAACCGGGTGAAGTCGTGCTCGACCTCGGCAGCGGCGGCGGCTTTGACGTCTTCATCGCCGGCCGCAAAGTCGGCGCCACCGGCCGCGCCATCGGCGTGGATATGACGCCCGAGATGCTGGCCAAGGCCCGGCACAATATCGCGAATTACCGCCAGCAAACCGGACTGGACAATGTCGAGTTTCGCCTCGGCGAAATCGAGCACCTGCCAGTGGCGGACAACAGTGCGGATGCCATCATCTCCAACTGTGTCATCAATCTGTCGCCCGACAAGCCGCAGGTCTGGCGCGAAATGGCGCGCGTGCTCAAACCAGGCGGACGCGTGGCCGTTTCGGACATGGCTCTGCTCAAGCCGCTGCCGCCGGAAGTGCTGAAGATGGTCGAGGCGCTGGTCGGTTGCGTTGCCGGCGCGGCGCTCGTGAGTGATACCGAACGCATGGCTCGTGAAGCCGGGCTGGCGGATATCGTTCTCAAGTCCAAGCCCGGATACGTTGAAGCGATGGCGAATTTTAAAGATCCACTTTACCAGAAAATTGTCGAACATCTGCCGGTGGGAACAAAGCCGGCGGATTACATCACCAGCCTCGAAGTCCAGGCGCGGAAGCCACAGAAGTGACAAGGATGGAACCCGGTTAACCAACAATTTTTCAAAATGGCTGAAGCGGAGAACACTTCGATAAAGCGTCTGGCGTTCTTCGAGCGTTACCTGACGCTCTGGGTTTTCCTGTGCATGATCACCGGAGTATTGCTCGGCAAACTCGCGCCGACATCCACCGCCACGTTGAGCCGGCTTCAATTCGGCCAGGGCTCGCAGGTGAACGTCCCCATCGCCGTGCTCATCTGGCTGATGATTTATCCGATGATGCTCAAGGTGGATTTCACCGCGTTGGGCGGCATCGCACGCAAGCCGAAAGGCCTTGTGGTGACCCTGCTCGTCAACTGGCTGGTCAAGCCGTTCAGCATGGCCTTCCTGGCCTGGCTGTTCATGCAGCATGTCTTCGCCGCGTGGGTTGAACCGGCGATGGCCAAAAATTACACCGCCGGGCTCATCATCCTCGCCGCCGCGCCCTGTACGGCGATGGTTTTCGTGTGGAGTTATCTCACCGACGGCGACCCGGTTTACACGCTCGTGCAAGTGGCTGTGAATGACCTCATCATGCTCGTTGCCTTTGCGCCCATCGTGATGTTTCTGTGCGGCGTGGCCAACGTGGTTGTGCCGTCGAAGGTGCTCATTACCTCGGTCGTGGTGTTCATCGTCATTCCGCTGACGGCGGGCTGGCTCACCCGCATGGTATTGCTCAAATCCCATGGCAAGGACTGGTTCGAGCAAAATTTCCTGCCGAAATTTCATCCGGTGACCATCGGGGCGTTGCTGCTGACACTGGCGCTCATTTTTGCGTTCCAGGCGGAAAACCTCATGACGCGCTGGCTGGCGGTGCTGCTGCTGGCCGTGCCGATTGTCATCCAGGTTTATTTCAATTCCACGCTGGCCTACCTGCTGATGCGGCGGTTGCGCGTGCCGCACAACGTCGCCTCGCCCGGCGCGCTTATCGGCGCGAGCAATTTCTTCGAATTGGCGGTGGCGGTGGCCATCACTTTGTTCGGGCCCGGTTCCGGCGCGGCGCTGGCCACGGTTGTCGGCGTGCTCGTCGAAGTGCCGGTGATGCTTTCCGTGTGCCGTATTTGCAACCAATCGCGCGGCTGGTATCAAACGCCGCTTGAAACCAATCCAACCACCCCATGACGACTTCAGCCAAACCCTCCGTTCTCATCCTCTGCACCGGCAATTCCTGTCGCAGCCACATGGCGGAAGGTTTTCTGTGCCGGTCGGCAGGCGACTTGGTAAATGTCCAAAGCGCCGGCTCAAGGCCGGCCGGCCAGGTTCATCCGCTGGCCATCAAGGTCATGGCCGAGGCGGGCATTGTCATTTCCGGCCATCGCTCGAAACACCTGAAGGAATTTCTGGATCAGCCGGTCCACACCGTCATCACCGTCTGCGGTAACCTGGACCAAACCTGTCCGATTTTCCCCGGCCAGGTGAACCGTCATCACTGGCCGTTTGACGA
>JBKQOA010000063.1:0-40555 GCA_052145735.1 Limisphaerales bacterium | reverse complement strand
GATGTGGCGTTATCGCGAACTGCTGCCGGTGGCGAATGACCCGACGGTCGGTTTGCAGGTCGGTTTCACGCCGCTCGTAAAGGCCGATCGGCTCGCCAAAAAGCTCGGCATCCGCGAACTGTGGATCAAGAACGACACGGTCAACTACCCCACCCTGTCATTCAAAGACCGCGTGGTGAGCGTGGCGTTGAGCCGGGCGCGCGAACTGGGCTTCGACACCGTTGCCTGTGCCTCGACCGGCAACCTGGCCAATTCCGTCGCCGCCAACGCCGCGTCCGCCGGATTGAAGGCCTACGTGTTCATCCCGTCGGATTTGGAGCAGGGCAAAATCGTCAATTCGCTCGTCTATGGCGCGCACGTCATCGGCATCAAAGGGCATTACGACGAGGTGAACCGGCTTTGCGCCGAGATCGCGGGCAAGTTCGGCTGGGCGTTTGTGAACGTGAACATGAGGCCGTATTACGCCGAGGGTTCCAAGAGCATGGCGTATGAAATCGCCGAGCAACTCGGGTGGCGGCTGCCGCGGCACACGGTTGTGCCGATGGCGTCCGGTTCGTTGCTGACAAAAATCCAGAAAGGTTATCAGGAACTAATCAAGCTAGGTCTGGTTTCGGAAAGCGAAACGGCCATTCACGGCGCGCAGGCGACGGGTTGCTCGCCAATTTCCACCGCGCAAAAGGCGGGCTTGGACTTCTTCAGGCCGGTCAAGCCGGACACGATTGCCAAGTCGCTGGCCATCGGCACGCCGGCGGATGGTTTCTACGCGCTCAAGGTGATTAAGGACACCGGCGCGGCGGCGGACGACGTGACCGACGACGAAATCCGCGACGCCATCAAGCTGCTGGCGGAAACGGAAGGCATTTTTGCCGAGACGGCCGGCGGGGTGACCGTGGGCGTGGCGAAGAAACTCATTGCCTCGGGCAAAATTCCGCGGGATGATTCCGCGGTCCTCTGTGTGACCGGCAACGGCTTGAAGACGCTCGACGCTGTGGATGGCCATGTCGGCAAACCGCGTGAGATCAAACCGAGCCTGCGCGAGTTTGAAGCCCTTCTGGCGCATGAGGAAAAAGTGAATGCTTAAAAGGTAGGGACGCCGTGCTGCGGCGTACGGTCAGCGCAGCGCGCCGACCCTACCAAAAACCAAATACATTTATGCCAAAAAAAGTCCGAATCCCGACACCGCTCCGCAAGTTGACCAACAACGAGGAGCTGATTGAAATCAACGCCGCCACCATCGGCGAGGCGATCATCGAATTGCAGACGCGCTTTCCCGGCATCCAGGAACGGCTGGTGGATGAAAAAGGCGATGTGCGCCGTTTCGTGAACGTGTATGTGAATGAGGAGGACATCCGCTTCCTGAAAAACCGCGAAACGCAGTTGAAAGATGGCGATGAAATCAGCATCATCCCGGCCATCGCCGGAGGCTGAACCCTCACCCGGTCCCGCACGGCGGGACCACCCTCTTCCATCGGATGGGAGCGGGACGGGGCGAGGGCAAAACATAAAATTTTTCGCATTTATGGCCAAAGCATTAAGAAAAGTCGTGCACGGCACTTCGCCCACTTCGCCCGCCCAACGGCGTTTGTGGCTGATGTTTCCACCCAAACTCATCAAGGAACCGCTCATCTGGAAGCTCGGCCAGAAATTCAAGGTGGTGACCAACATCCGGCAGGCCAGCGTGACCGATGAGGTTGGCATCGTTTGTCTGGAGCTGGACGGCAAGCGCGAAGAAGTGAAGGCGGCGATTACGTGGATGGAGAAACTGGGCGTGAACGTCGAGCCGGTGGAAATCAGCGTGATCGAAAGTTAGACGAATGCTGTGGGTAGCGCCCGCGTCCCGCGGGCTGTTTCGGGCGTCCCGCCTGAAACTTTTTGAAGATGCCGCCAGTCGTTGAGCGTTGAGTCAACCCGCTTCCACATGCATGACAGCAATTCGGCGTCCCGCCGAATTGAACCCGCCAGAGGCGGGTGCTACCTCAAATATTGAACATCAGCCGGTTTTCGCAGCCGTAACGGATTGGGGGCGGACAACCTGCCTTTATTTCCGGCGCCGATTTTTGACCTTGAGCTGGGTGGTGGCATGCATGATGGCGGCTTGGACGCGCGCGGCTTCTTCATCGCTCATTTTTTCGGCCAGCCGGGCTTCGGCACGGCGCAACGCCTCCTGGGCCTGCGCCTCATCAATATTGTCGGCTTGGATGGCCATGTCGGTGAGCACCGATACGCGGTCGCCCGTCACCTGCACAAAACCGTCGCCCACGGCGAGAAAGATTGTATCCTGACCCTTGCGCGCGAGGATTTCGCCCGCGATGAGTTGCGTCATCAACGGCACGTGGTCCGGCAAAATGCCCATCTCGCCTTCGACGCCGATGAATGTGACCATGTCCACGTCGTCGGAGAAAACCTTCGCCTCCGGTGTGACGATTTCCAGTTTGAGCGTGTTAGCCATGTTATATTCTGGCAGGGCGGAGTGTCCTCACACCGCCGCGGCGCGCTGCGGACAACGCGC
Organism: Limisphaerales bacterium; assembly: GCA_052145735.1. Lineage (GTDB taxonomy): Bacteria > Verrucomicrobiota > Verrucomicrobiia > Limisphaerales > UBA11358 > UBA11358. Next base: position 38,046 of record JBKQOA010000063.1, on the reverse strand, counting down.
TCCACCCGTATTAACTCTTCTCCACCTCGTCAATGCCGCCTTTCATGTAAAAGTTTTGTTCCGACACGGCGTCGTGCTTGCCATCCAGAATTTCCTTGAAGCCACGAACGGTTTCGGCCACCGGCACCTGCTTGCCAGGCCGGCCGGTGAAGACTTCCGCGACCGAAAACGGCTGACTCAGGAAGCGCTGGATTTTACGCGCGCGATAGACGGCGAGCTTGTCGTCGGGTGAAAGTTCATCCATGCCGAGAATCGAGATGATGTCCTGCAAATCCTTGTAGCGTTGCAAAACCTTTTGCACCCCGCGCGCGGTTTCGTAGTGTTCCTGCCCGACGATTTCCGGCGTGAGGGCGCGGCTCGTCGAGGACAACGGGTCCACCGCGGGATAAATGCCGAGTTCGGCAATCGCGCGTTCCAGCACGATGGTCGCGTCCAGGTGCGCAAACGTCGTGGCTGGCGCGGGGTCGGTCAGGTCGTCCGCCGGCACATACACAGCCTGGAACGACGTAATGGAACCTTTCTAGGACGAGCTGATGCGTTCCTGCAAATCGCCCATTTCGGAGGCGAGCGTCGGCTGGTAACCGACGGCGCTCGGCGTGCGACCCAGCAGGGCGGACACCTCCGAACCGGCCTGGGAAAAACGGAAAATGTTGTCAATGAACAGAAGCACGTCCTGATTTTTCTCATCGCGGAAATATTCCGTGATGGCCAGGCCCGACAAGGCGACGCGCAGGCGCGCACCGGGCGGCTCGTTCATCTGGCCATAAACCAGCGCGATCTTGGATTTGCCGGGGTCTTTCTGGTTGATGACGCCGGCCTCGGACATTTCGGTGTAAAGGTCGTTGCCCTCGCGCGTGCGCTCGCCCACGCCCGCGAACACCGACACACCGCCGTGCAGCTTGGCGATGTTATTGATCAATTCCATGATGACGACGGTCTTGCCGACACCGGCGCCGCCGAACGCGCCCACCTTGCCGCCCTTCAAAAACGGGCAGATGAGATCAATGACCTTGATGCCGGTCATGAGCACCTGCGGCGACGTGGACTGGTCGGCCAGCGTCGGTGCGGCGCGGTGAATGGGATAGCGCTTGTCCGCGGTGACGGGTCCACGCTCGTCCACGACGTCGCCCACGACGTTGAACACGCGGCCCAGCACACCGTCGCCGACCGGCATGGAAATGGCATTGCCGGTGTCCGTGACTTCGCATCCGCGCTTGATGCCTTCGGTGGAGCCCATGCAGACGCAGCGCACCCAGTTGTCGCCGAGGTGCTGTTCCACCTCGAGCGTCCGCCTGGCGCGACCTTCGCCGGGCACGTCGAACTCGATGGTCAACGCGTTGTAAATGGCGGGCGGCTGGCCGGGAAATTCCACGTCCACAACCGGCCCGATGACTTGAACGACTTTGCCTTTGTTCATGCGATTGATTGCTTAGCCGGCCGCCATTTGGGCGGTGGCGATTTCCAACAGTTCCTTCGTAATGTTCGACTGGCGCAGCTTGTTGTATTGCAGCGTCAGGTCCTTGATCAGCTGATGCGCGTTGTCGGTGGCGTTCTTCATCGCCACCATGCGCGCACTCTGTTCGCTGGCCTTGGCCTCCAGCAAAATCTGGTAAATCTTGAAATTCAAGCTGTGCGGCAGCAACGCCCCCAGCACCGTCTCCTCATCCGGCTCGAAATAAAAAGGCACCTCCGAACCGGCCGGCAAATCCTTCGACTCCGCCGGGTTGGGAATGCCGGCCGTGACCGTCTGGATTTTCGCCACCGGCAGAAATGGCACAACCTGCGGTTTTTGGTTCAGCGTGTTGATGAAGCTCGTGAACAGGATGTCCACCGCGTCCACCTCGCGCTTGAGGAACAGGTCCAGCGCAAATTTCGAAATGGCCCGCGCCTCGGCGAATTCCGGCGCGTCCTTGTAAGTGAATTCCGCGGCCAGTGTGCGCTTTGTGCGCGCGATGAATTGCGAAGCCTTGCGTCCGGCGGTGATGAAGGTCGTGGTGGCGTTGTCAAACTTCACCACTTCCCGGAACAAAGTGCTGTTGAGAGCGCCGCACAAGCCGCGGTCGGTGCTGACGAGGATCACGGCGCGCTGCTGCACCGGCCGCGCCTCGAGGATCGGATGCGTGAAGCCGATCGTGCGCGCCGCGGCTTCCGCCAGCACTTCATTCATGAGCGCGGCGTACGGCCGGCCCGCCAGCGCGGCCTGCTGGGCCCTGCGCATCTTGGACGCCGCCACCATCTGCATTGCCTTGGTGATCTGGGCGGTGCTACTGACCGACTTGATGCGCCGGCGTATGTCGCGTGTGGTGGCCATGAATTAGTGGTACGTCACCTTAAACTCCGTCACCGCCGCCTTCAGGTCGTTCCAAGTGGCATCCTTCAACGCTTTTTCCTTCTCGATACGGGCCATCAAGGATTGTTTCCGGCTGGTCATGTAATCCACCAGCTTGTGCTGAAAATCCTTGATCTTGTCCGGCGGCACGTCGTCCATAAACCCGTTCTGCGCCGCCCACAACACCACGACCTGCACCTCGATCGGCATCGGGTTGTATTGAATCTGCTTGAACAACTCGACGATGCGTTTGCCGCGCTCGAGCTGCGCCTGCGTCTTCGCGTCGAGATCGGAACCGAACTGCGCAAATGCCGCCAGTTCCCGGAACTGCGCCAGGTCGCCTTTGATGCGGCCGGCGACTTTCTTCATCGCCTCCACCTGCGCCGCCGAGCCGACGCGCGACACCGACAAGCCGACCGAAATGGCCGGGCGTACGCCCTGGTAGAACAGGTCCGTCTCCAGATAAATCTGGCCGTCGGTGATGGAAATCACGTTGGTGGGGATGTAAGCCGAAACGTCGCCGGCCTGGGTTTCGATGATGGGCAGCGCGGTGAGCGAGCCGTTGCCGTTCTTCTCGCTCAGGCGCGCAGCGCGTTCCAGCAGGCGGCTGTGGAGGTAAAACACGTCGCCCGGATACGCCTCGCGGCCGGACGGCCGCTTGAGCACCAGCGACACCTGCCGGTAGGCCACGGCGTGCTTGGACAAATCGTCGTAAATAATCAGCGCGTCCATGCCCTGGTCCATGAACCATTCGCCCATCGCGCAACCGGCGAACGGCGCGAGATACTGGTTGGTGGCCGAATCGGACGCCGCCGCCACCACGACGATGGTGTAGGGCATCGCCCCCGCCTCTTCCAGCACGGCGACGGTGCGGGCCACGTCCGACTGCTTCTGGCCGATGGCGACATAAATGCAATATAATTGCCGGTAATCCTCGTTCTGCGACTGGCGGGCGGCGAGATTGAGGCGGGCATTGTTGATGATCGTGTCGATGCCAATGGTCGTCTTGCCTGTCGAACGGTCGCCAATGATCAACTCACGCTGGCCGCGGCCGATGGGAATCATCGCGTCAATCGCCATGATCCCGGTTTGCACCGGCTGGTTGACCGAACGGCGCTTGATGATGCCCGGCGCGATCTTTTCCACCGGATAAAACGCGGTTTCCTTGATCGGCCCTTTGTCGTCGAGCGGCTGGCCGAGCGTGTTGACGACACGACCCAGCAGTCCCTTGCCGACGGGCACCTGGAGGAGCTTGCCGGTGGTGCGGACCTCGGCGCCCTCCTTGATGCCGGTATAATCACCGAGAATGATGGCTCCGACCTCGGTCTCCTCGAGGTTCAACGCGAGGCCGGTGATGCCATTGCCGAAGTCGAGCATCTCGTTGAGCATCGCGTCGGTCAGGCCTTCAATCTTCGCCACGCCGTCGCCGATTTCGCGGACGACGCCGACATTTTGTTTGGCCGTCGCGGCCTTGGCGCCCGCGATCTGGGCTTCAATTTCTTGCAGTAAATTGCTCATAAATTCCGATTAAAAACTTTGTTCCAATTTTTCCAGCCGGGTCCGGATGCTGCCATCGTACAGGTCGCTGCCGACCTTGACGCGCAGTCCGCCAATCAACGCCGGATTCCGGTCGAAGGAAATTTCCACACCGGCGCCGTAGATTTTTTTGAGCCGGTCCGCCACGCCCGCCTGCAAATCGGCGGGCAGCGGGGCGGCGCTTTCGACGCGCGCAGTGCGGCGTTCCACGTCCAGTTTTACCAGCCGGTGGAGGCGGGACAAAATTTCGACGTAACGCCGCGGTTTCCGCGCGAGCACCAGCGTGACCGCCTGACGGACCCGTCCGGCGTCCAGCAGTCCGTTCACCTGGCAACTGCGGAACAGTTGCCGGGCGTCGCGTTGCGCCTGTTTGGAAATTTTCATTTCTGATTCATGGCAGGGACGCGCTGACCGGCAGGTCAGCCCTGCCGGTTCATCATGCTGTCAGTTGTTTTTCCGTTTCTTCGGCCAGCCGGCGCTGGTCTTCCGGCGTCAGGATTTTGCCGGTCACCGTCGCCGTGGTCTGCACCACCAGCCGGCCGACCTCGCGTTTCAATTCCCGCAGCATCCGGTCGTGGTCCTGCACGGCGGCTTCGCGGGCCTTGACCAGGATTTGCTCCGCGGCGGCGACGGCCTTCTGCGTTTCCTGGTCGCGCACGCGCCCGGCGGCGGCCCGGGCCTCCGCGATCAATTTGTTGGCCTGGTCGCCGGCCTTCGCCAGGATGTCGCGGCGGTCAGCCTCGGTTTTGGCCAGTTCCGCCTTGATCTGGTCGGCGTTGGCCATGGCCTCGGCAATTTTCTCGCGGCGTGCGTCGAGAACGGTCAAAATCGGCTTGTACGCGTACCGATGAAGCAAGGCGGCGACAATCAGAAAACTGATGACCTGGGCCAAGAAATGCGGCGCATCCAATCCGAATCTCTCCGCCGTGTCCTGGGCGGTTTGGGCCAAATTGCTGCCGATGCCTGCGAATAAAATAAACTGGTGCATAATTCTGGCCTGTGGCGATGCGGCGCGGCGTCAAGTAGTCTCCGTGCCGGGATCGCTTTTAATGCACAAGGAAGAGCGCGTAAAACACGATCGCTTCGGCCAGAGCCATGCCCAGCAGGCTCATCGCCATGATCTTTCCGAAAGCGCCGGGATTGCGTCCGACTGCCACGCAAGCTCCCATGCCCACCAGGCCGATGCCGATGGCTGATCCCAAGCCGGCCAGGCCGACGTGGATACTGCCGCTCATTTCTCCCAACATAGGTGTCAACATAATGTTAATGTTTCCTTTCATCCTCAACGGCTCCCGCGGTCGAGCAGGATTAAACCGTCGAAATTCTTAAATTATCAATGCCGCGCACTTTCCGGTTCATCCTCATGCGTGCAAACCACACCGGTGAACACTGCGGTCAACAACATGAACACCAGCGCTTGCACAAAACCCACCAGCAATTCCATAAAATAAAACGGCAGCGGCAGCAACACCGCAAACACCGCCTTCGCCCAGGCCGGATGCTGAACCATTCGCGCCATGGATTCCAGCAGGTTCTCGCCGGCGAACAAATTGCCGTAAAGACGAAAGCTCAACGAAATCGGACGGAACGCGATCGAGATGACCTCCAAAAATCCAACCAGGAAAAACAGCAGGACCATCAGATATTTGATACCCCCGGGGCTTTCACCTTTCGGGCCGAAGATATGAAACAAAAAACCTTTGATCCCGTTATACTGGAGCGCCCATACCGTCCAGCAAAACATGAAGACCATAGCCATCGCAAAAGTAATGTTGAGATCAGCATTGCCGCCGCGCAGCAATGGTCGCAGGACTTCAAAACCGTGCTCTCCCCGCACGCCCCAGCCGACAGTACCCACCCCGGGAATCAGCCCGAACCAGTTGGTCGCCAGAATGAAAATGAAAATCGTCGCGAAAAACCAAAACGCCTTTTTCACCAGTTCGGGCCCGACGACGCCTTCAAGAAAGTTGTAAAGGCCCTCCACCACCGATTCCCAGAAGTTCTGCACGCCCGACGGCACTTCCTGCATTTTCCGCGTGGCGATCCGGGCAAACAAAATCACCCCCAAGGCCACAATCCACGTGACCAGCATGGAATTGGTGACAAAACTGTTTTCGTGACCGATGAGTTGCGCACTCTGAGGCAGGCCGGACTCCGTATGCACCCCCACCGCTGTTGGGGCGGCAGGCTCGTTCGAAACGGATGGCTCCGCCGCCCCGGCCACAGCCAAAGCGGCGAAAAATGCGCAGACCAAAATGATTTTTCCGAGTTGCTTCACACTGACAAAAACCGCTCTTGAAACACAATCAGCCGCCCCTTCGCTCACTCAATCTGACGGCACGTCCAAAGTATTGAAGCTTGACTCAAGAGGAAGGAATTCACAAGCGTTTTTTGACACGCCCGTTTGTTCATTTCTACATTTGGACATTTGTACATGGCCAAACCGCGATTTGGCTTTGCCCTTTTCAAGCACGAACGGGAGATTTTCGTGCGCTTGCGCGAAGGGTGGCAGCTGGATTTTACGTGGCCAAGAGACAACCGGACCAGTGCCGGATCCACCGGCCGGCGAGGAAGGCACTTCCCGAAAACTCGTTGAGTCAAAGAAGCTTGCACTCCACCCGGTTGCAACTGCGACCACAGGCTGGCCAGTGGGTGACTTTTCTGATTTGCTTTGGGCGATGAATCAAACCGTTGCCCGCCAGTTGCGCGCGTTGCTGGCCTTGAGCCGCGTGTCGCATTTGCCCACGGTCTGGTCCAACTGCCTGGCGGGCTGGTGGCTGGGCGGCCATGGCAATTTCGCCAGGCTGCCGCTGCTCTTTCTGGGCGTGAGCGCGTTGTACACGGGCGGCATGTTTTTGAATGACGCGTTCGACGCGGATTTCGACCGCCAGCGACGCGCGGAACGGCCCATTCCTTCCGGGGCCATTTCGTTGTCGGCCGTCTGGCGCTGGGGACTGGGATGGCTCGGCCTGGGGGCGCTGTGTTTGACGGCGGTCGGCAAAACCACCGGGGTGCTCACGGTGGTGTTGCTGCTGTGCATCATCATTTACGATGCAACCCACAAAGCCGTCACCGCGTCGCCCTGGCTGATGGGCATGTGCCGGTTCTGGGTTTACGTCATCGCCGGTTCCGCCGGGGCCTGGGGCGTCAACGGCGAACCCATCTGGTGCGGCGTGGCGCTGGCCTTGTACGTGGCCGGACTGGGTTACCTGGCGCAGCACGAAGGTTCCCGCGAACGGGTTCCTTACTGGCCGTTGACGATGCTGGTGGCGCCCATGGTCCTCGCCCTGTTGCTGAATTCAGGGGAGTCCCGGGCTCCGGCGCTGTGGCTGTCACTCGTGCTCGCTTTATGGACGGCACGCTGTATCCGGACGATTTTTCAAGCCGTCACGGTCAGTGTCGCGCACATGGTGTCGGGCCTGCTGGCGGGCATTGTTTTTGTGGACTGGCTGGCGGTGGCGCCGGTTTGTCCCCAATGGCTGAGCATCACCTTCATGGCTTTGTTCGGCGCGACGCTGTTGCTTCAGCGGTTCGCGCCACCGGCCTGAATCCGGCAAGGCGGCGCGACCACCATCCCTGTTTCAAGCCCTTCACAAGCCGCACTTGAACATGGCAGCAGTTCCAGTTATGATTTCAATTTGGTTATGAATACAACCGAGGCGCCGGTCAAATTGACGCACAACGAGGAAATCAAGGCCGCCATCCCGACGCTGGCCGGCAGCATCGCCGCGACCTTGAATGACGCGGCGGCCGACCATTTTTCCGAGGACGACAACCAGTTTCTCAAGTTCCACGGGTCATACCAGCAGGACGACCGCGACCTGCGCAAGACCGGCAAGAAATACATCCTGATGGTCCGCGCCCGCATTCCCGGCGGGGTGATGAGTTCCGGTCAATGGCGCGTGTTTGACCGGCTCGCCACGGCCCACGGCAACCACACGCTGCGCATCACCACCCGCCAGAGCATTCAGTTCCACGGCGTGCTGAAATCCGGCCTGCGCGCGGTCATCAAAGGCATCAATGAATCGCTGCTCTCGACGCTTTCCGCCTGCGGCGACGTGAACCGCAATGTGCTGGCGCCGCCCACGCCGGCCTACACCCCGGCGCGCGCCCAGGTGTTTGAAGATTGCGAGCGCACGGCCCTGGCGCTCGCGCCAAAGACAAAGGCATACCATGCCATCTGGATTGACGGCGTTCAACTCAACCTGGACGATCCGGCGAACAAGGATTTTGCGGACCCGCTTTACGGCAAGACCTATCTTCCGCGCAAATTCAAGGTCGCGTTCGCGATCCCGCCCGTGAATGACATTGATGTTTTTACCAACGACATCGGGTTCATCGCCATTGTCGAAAACGGCCGGCGCGTCGGCTATAACGTGGCCGTCGGCGGCGGCATGGGCCGCAGTCACGGCAACGAGGCGACCTATCCGCGCCTGGCCGACGTGCTCGGCTTCATCCCGCCGGAGAAGGTCATTGACGTGGCGAAGGCTGCGCTGACGATTCATCGCGATTTTGGCGACCGCACCGACCGCAAACACGCCCGGCTGAAATACGTGGTGGCGGAACGCGGCGTGGATTGGACGCGGGCCGAGGTTGAAAAACGCGCCGGCTTCAAACTCGAACCCGCGCGGCCCTTCAAATTTACGACCACCGGCGATCTTTACGGCTGGCACAAGCAGACCGATGGACAGTGGTTCCTCACGCTCTTCGTCGAAAGCGGCCGGGTGAAGGACGCGGACGGCCACCGGCTGAAAACCGCCTTGCGCGAGGCGGCGGAAAAATTCCCGGCCACCGGATTTCACCTGACCACGAACCAGAATGTCATCCTGACCAATGTTCCGGAAGCCGACCGGGCGGGCATCAACGCGCTGCTGGCCGGTCACGGCGTGAAAACGGAGAACCAGGCGAGCGTGCTGCACGCCGCGGCGCTGGCCTGCCCGGCCCTGCCCACCTGCGGGCTCGCCTTGGCCGAATCCGAACGCATGCTGCCCGGCCTGATTGATCGCATCGAAAAGCTTTGCGGCGAAGTCGGGCTCGCCGGGCAGGAAATCATCATCCGCTCGACCGGCTGCCCGAACGGCTGCGCGCGGCCGTATCTGGCCGAAATTGCCTTCGTGGGCAAGGCGCCGGGACGTTATCAGGTCTGGCTGGGCGGCGACACCGCCGGCACGCGCCTCAACCGCATCTGGAAAGACGTGGTCAAGGACGAGGACTTCGAAAAGGAACTGCGCCCCATCCTCGCCCGCTACGCAAAGGAACGTATCGCCGGCGAACGCTTCGGCGACTGGGTCGAGCGGGTCCTCTGGCAGGAACAACCCGTGGAGGCCAATTAATCCCAATGACTCCCGAACAGATTGCCGAGGCCAACGCTGAGTTGCGTTCCCAGCCGCCGCTCGAAATCGTCCGATGGGCCATCGCGCATGCGAAAGGCCACGCCGTAGTCTCGACAAATTTTCGCCCTTATGAAGCGGTGATTTTGCATCTTTGCGTCCAGGTGCAGCCGGACATCCCGGTGTTGTGGGTGGACCACGGCTACAACCGTCCGGCGACCTACCGGCATGCCGAGGCGCTGCAAAAGCTGCTCAACCTGAATCTCAAGCCGGTTGTCCCGCGGATGACCGCCGCACACTACGAGGCCGCCCGCGGCGGCGCGCCCGAGCCGGTGCCCGAAAACGAGGCGCGCCTCAAGGCGTTCAGCGCGGTGATGAAACTCGAGCCGTTCCAGCGCGGCATGAAGGAACTCGCGCCGGCCGTCTGGCTCACCGCCTTGCGCCAGGTGCAAAACCCCAACCGCGCCGGGCTCGACATTGTTTCCGAGGACAAAATTTTTGGCGCCTTGAAGGTCAGCCCGGTGTTTTATTTGAGCGATGCGGACATGGAAAATTATCTGAAGCAGCACCGCCTGCCGAACGAGTGGGATTATTTCGACCCGGCGAAGGCCGACGACAAACGCGAATGCGGCCTGCACGCGGCGTGGGGTTCGCAGGCGATGGGGTCTGGCATTTAGCGGTTGGCGGCAGGCAAACACGGATTGCACGGATTTGCACGAATTACTTTATGGCTGAAATTCTCTATCGCGAAGAAACCCATCGTTTGATTGGCCTTTGCATGGAGATTCATCGAGAACTGGGCAAGGGACACGATGAAGTCATTTACAAGGATGCGTTGGTCGTCGAATTGGGCCGCGCAGACATCCCCTTCGCGCGCGAAAATAAATACGAGATCAAATACAAGGGCGTGATTCTTCCGCATTCTTACCGTGCTGACTTTGTGGTTTGGAACAAAATTTTGTTTGAGGCAAAAGCAGTCGAGCAACTCGCTGATGCGCATATCAAGCAGGTTCTAAATTATCTGGCCGCTTCAAAACTCCGATTGGGATTGCTTGTTAATTTTGGTGCGGATTCTTTAGAATGGAAGCGCGTCATTTTATGAGTCTGTGTCAATTCGTGAAATCCGTGTCAAAATGAGCAGTTACCATCTCGACCATTTGCAGTATCTGGAAACCGAGGCGGTTCACATCATGCGGGAAGTCGCGGCGGAATTCGAGCGGCCCGCCCTGCTCTTCTCCGGCGGCAAGGATTCCATCTGCCTGTTGCGGCTGGCGGAAAAAGCCTTCCGCCCGTCAGACATCCCGATGCCGTTCCTCAACATTGAAACCGGCCATGAATTTCCGGAGTTGATTGCCTTCCGCGACCGCCGCGCCAAGGAACTCGGCGCGAAACTCATCGTCCGCACCGTCGAGGACGCCATCGCCAAGGGTCTGGCCCATCCGGCACCCGGTGAAATCAGCCGCAACAAGCTCCAGACCCCCGCGCTGCTGGGCGCGATCGAGGAGTTTCAATTCGACTGCTGCATCGGCGGCGCGCGGCGCGACGAGGAAAAAGCCCGCGCCAAGGAACGGTTCTTCAGTTTTCGCGACAGCTTCGGCCAGTGGGATCCGAAAAACCAGCGCCCGGAAATCTGGAATATTTACAATGCCCGGGTGAACCCCGGCGAAAACATGCGCGTGTTCCCGCTCTCGAACTGGACGGAAATGGATGTATGGCAATACATCAAGAAGGAAAAGCTCGATGTGCCGACGATTTATTTCAGCCACGAGCGCGAATGTTTCCGGCGCGGCGGCCAATGGATTCCCATTCCGCCGGCGCACACCGACGCGGCAAGGCCTGATCCTTATGCCGGCGCGCGGCCCAAGCCGAATGAGCCGGTCAAGAAACTCGTCGTCCGCGTCCGCACGATTGCCGACATGATCAGCACGGGCATGATTGAATCGCCCGCCGACAGCGTGGACGACATCATCACCGAGGTGGCGGCCGCGCGCGTGACCGAACGCGGCACCCGCGCCGACGACAAGGCCAGCGAAGCCGCGATGGAAGACCGCAAAAAAGCGGGCTACTTTTAACCACGGATGAACACAGATACACACGGATCTTTTTCTGTCTGTAGGAGCCGACTTAAGGAGGCTCTGATTTCATCATCCCCGGCCAGGCGCGCAAAATTGGAGACTCGTCACCTCGTCTCCTGCAAGTCGAATCCGTGTCCATCCGTGTTAATCCGTGGTTGAACTTTTCCCATGCCCCATACCCAACACCCAATTGAAATTTTGCGGTTCAACACCTCCGGCAGTGTTGATGACGGCAAGTCCACGCTCATCGGCCGCCTGCTTTACGATTCCAAGTCGTTGATGGAAGACCAGGTCGAGGCGCTGGAAAAATCCGCCGACATCACCGGCGGCGGGCAGATCAACCTGGCCAATCTCACCGACGGCCTGCGCGCCGAACGCGAACAGGGCATCACCATTGACGTCGCCTATCGCTACTTTGCCACGCCCAAACGGAAGTTCATCGTCGCCGACACCCCCGGCCACGTGCAGTACACCCGCAACATGGTCACCGGCGCCTCGACCGCGAACCTTTCCATCGTGCTCGTGGACGCGCGTCAGGGCGTGATCGAGCAAAGCCGCCGCCACACCTACATCGCCGCGCTGCTCGGCATTCCGCATCTCATCATCGCGGTGAACAAGATGGATCTGGTGGACTGGAGCGAGGACCGTTATTGGGAAATCCGCGACGAATTCGAGGCGTTCATCCCGAAACTCGACGTGTTCCGGGACGTGAAATTCATTCCCATCAGCGCACTCGAAGGCGACAACGTCGTCGAACCCTCCAAGCGCACGCCGTGGTTTGAAGGTCCGACCCTGCTGGCGCACCTGGAGACCGTCCATATCGCCAGCGACTGGAACCTCAACGCGCTGCGATTCCCGGTCCAATGGGTCAACCGCCCGAATAATCCAACCGATCCCAAGTTGCATGATTTTCGCGGTCTGAGCGGCCAGCTCGCCAGCGGCATCGTCCGCAAAGGCCAGCCGGTCGTCGTGCTCCCCATCGGCATCAAGACGACGGTGAAGGACATCTGGACCTACGGCGGCTCGTTGGAAGAAGCCTTTTGTCCGCAGTCGGTGACGCTCTGCCTCGAGCACGACATTGACATCAGCCGGGGCGACATGATTGTGGGCCTGGAAAACCTGCCGGGACGCAGCGCGGAATTGCAGGCGCGCGTATGCTGGATGCACCAGCGAAAATTGCAGGCGGGCAAAAAATATTTTCTCAAGCACACCACGCAAACCGTGCAGGCGGTCGTGACGCAACTGGACAGCCGCATCAACATGGCCACCTTCGAGCCGGAAGCGGCGCCGGAAGCCCTGGCGGCAAATGACGTCGGCATCGTCCGCCTGAAAACCGCCAAACCGATCATTTACGATGGCTACAGCACGAACCGGCTTACCGGCTCGTTCATCCTGATCGAACAGGGCACCAATGCCACCGTCGCCGCCGGAATGCTGCTGCCACCCACGGAAGCCGTGAAGCCCGAATACACCGACTTCGCGATCTAACCGCCGTAGGGCGGTGAATCAATTGGCGGGTAGAACCGGTGCCGCCGGAGCGAGTTCACCAAGTCGTTCTTTTTGCAGCAATGCAAACCGCGGCCCAATCGTTTGCCTATCCTTCCTGCGGCGCGGCGCTTTGCGCGTCGGCGAGGGCGGTTTCCCGGGCACCGGCGCGGCTTCGTTCGGCGGCGCGCAACCACTTCCGCTTCCTCCAGCGATGATACATCAGCAGGCCGCGGGTCCACTCGTCGCAAATCAGCGAAATCCAGATGCCCACCAGCCCCAGGCCGAGTTTAATGCCCAGGAACCACGCCAGCGGCACCCATATACCCCACATGCAAAGGAATCCGACAACGACCGGATACCGCGCGTCACCCGTGGCCCGCAGGGCACTGATGACCACCACATTGAACACGCGGCCGGGCTCGAGGAGCATTCCCATCCGGATCAGCAGCGTGCCGGAAATGATGATGGCCGGAGTGCTGGTAAAAGCCCCAAGCAGCCACGGCGCCGCCAACCCGAGCACCGCCATTCCACCGATCGCGCAGCCAAAGGCAATGCGCAGGCTGCGCAGCAATTCGCGGTACGCCGCTTCGAACCGCCCGGCGCCGATCAAATGGCCGATCAGGATTTCCGTTCCCAGACCGATGGAGACGCTGACGAGAATCACCCAGCGATTGATGTTCATCGTGTAAGTTTGGGTCGCCAGCTGCGTCGCCCCCATGTGGGCGATGAACGTCGTGACCACCATGAAGGCAATCCAATAACTGATGTTTTCGCCGGCGGCCGGCAGGCCGATGTGCAACACGCGCCGCACTCTTTCGCCGCTGATCGAAACGAAATCCCGCCACCGCAATTTCAAATGAGTCCGCCGCGACAGAAGAATCCATAAGGCGATACAGGACATCACGCGGCTGAACACACTGGAGATCGCCACGCCGACAACTCCGAGTTTGGGGAATCCGCAAAAGCCGAACAGCAGCAGGCAGTTGCCGATGACGTTGAGGACGTTCTGTCCCAGCGCCACCAGCATCGCGTCGCGCGTGTGGCCGTGCGCCCGCAACGTGGCGGCGATCGACACGTTCATGGATTCGATAAACAAGGAGCCGCCCATCAGTGCCAGGAACGGTTTGGCATAGACCATCGGCCCGGCCGGGACCTGCATCAATTGCAGCATCGGCGTCGAGAAGAGCGTGACCAGCAGGCTGACCACGAGACCGATCCAGAAATTCGTCGCAATGGCCGCTGCCGAGATCCGGTCGGCTCCCTGTCGATCGCGAGCGCCCAGATGGTGGGTGATGACCACGCCGCTGCCGATGCCGATAAATGCGAAGGTAATGATGAAGAGCATCACGACCTGGTTCGCAACGCTCAGGCCGGCAACGGCATCGTCGCCAATGTGGCTGACCATGAAGATGTCCACGGTGCCGATCAACATGCGCAAGCCCTGCTCGACAAAAATCGGCCAGGCCAAACCCAGCAGCGAGTGGCGCGTGGCCGGAGAGGCCGCGGCCGCGCCCGGGCCCGGTTCAACCGACGGACCGCCCGATTGAGTTGAACTCGAACCGCTCATGCGGATGGAACATTCGAGAGATTCCGTTCCTCATTTATCATGCGGTAGGATTGTATTTCCCGGCTTCCGGCGACGAAGTCAAAACCGCGCGGCAGAAACAACGGTGAAAAGAAGGGGGTCACCCGAGCATTGACACAAGTTTGCTGATTCTGGGGGTAAAGCCGATTGGTCGCGTGAGTCCATGCCCCCATCTTTAACCGCTCTGCGACCCATTTCAACGTCTTTGTCGGCTCCCGCCCCGGGACAGGTTAGGCTGATTTGAAATCATCCCGGCGTAACGGGAGCAGACGTTCGCTGGACTTTCCGTCACCGGAAATATCAACGCTCCTGTTCGTCCGGAGCGCCCGGTTCATCCAAGAGCTGGATGCTGGTGGCCGGCCCGAGATCGGGATCTTTCCACGAAGACAAGGCCCAGACAATTTTCTTGTCCGGCGTTACTTCCAGAACCTGCACGGTTCCCGGCCAGTGAGACGTGTTGTTGTCCCCGGCAACCCAGCAGCACATCACCGTATTACCATTGGCCAGCCGGTCGGCCGTCTGAATGTTACCCAGCTGGTAGTCGGGCGCATCCGCCTGCGTGAATTCCCACACCGTCTCACCTTTCGGATTTACTTCGCGCGCGTAGCGGCTCCAATCCCCGGCAATCAAAGTGTTGCCGTTTTTGAGCCGGACCGCCTGCCAGGGTGATTTGGCGGCCACCGACCAGAGCGCCTTGCCGTTCAAATCATATTCGACGACCTTGCCTTCCCCGAGGTGCGGCACGAGCAATGTGCGTGCCGGCGTCAGGCGAATGTGCCGGAACTGCCCATGCGTGCTCGTGACCGGAGTCGGAACGGGAATTTCCTTTTCAACCTTGCCGGTCGCGGTGTTGATGATCATGGCCTGGGCCGGATTGCCGTTGCGCATGATCAAGACGCGGTCCTTGCCGATGGACTGGCAGGAGTGGATTTCGGTTCCCGGCGGAGCGGGATAATCCCAGAGAATTTTTTTGTCCGAACCTACCATGCTCGCTCCGGACATGTGGGAAAAGATCACGTTGCCATTGGCCAGCAGCGTGGCATCGTCGAACTCCTGGTTTCCACCGTTTGCGGTTTTGATCGGCATGGAATACTGCCAGACGATTTTGCCTTCACGGACAATGAAGATGGACTGCTCCTGCGGTTTGCGGGTGTCCCATTCCCCGGCATATAGAAACGGATGTTGCGCCGGCCCCTTGCCCGGCAACGCAGCCGGAACGTCTGTATGGACACCCGCCGGTGTCGATGCCGGCGAATCGGCTGAATACGCTTTTAAAGCCAAGACCGAGGTGACGGCTCCCAGGACGAGGTTCACAATTGGCTTGTTTTGTAATTTCATAAAGCTTTGATGATTTGCTTAAGGGTACTTCAGCCGGTAGAACACACTGCCATTGCTTGAATCGATCTGGATTACGGTCAGATTCACTGTCAACGAGTCCGTCAGCGAAACCCAGTTTGTTCCAAGTCCAACCGTCAGCGGATTGGTCTGCACTTGCAACGTCCAGCCCAGGTGGTCCGCCGGCCAGGACATCATCAGATTGCCGTTGCTGAAGCACGTCGTCAAAACGGTCGGGTTCATGGCGACCGGCACTACACCCAGGGTGCCGTCCACCGCCAGGTTGTTTACCCAGACCAGCCCCGTCCCCGGACGGGCTGGATTGATGGTCAAAGCTCTGCCATTGGCCAGCGCCTTGCTGAAAAGTTTGAACGAATCGCCCGCCGCAAAAGCGGGTCCAAGGTTGGTAACCGTCAAGACACCGGCGCCGGCGTTGGTGAGAACGCCGCTGACCGCCACGAGATCGTTTGCGGGCGAAAATGATTTGTTGATTTCAACCAGGACGTTGCCCGCCAGCGTAAGGTTGTTTTTGATGGTGAGAGTCCCGATGGATGTCCCGGGTGAAAGCATGCCGCCGCATTGGACGGTGACCGGGCCGTTGATTGTGCCCGTGCCGCCGAGCGTGCCGCCGCTCTGGACCGTGACCGCGCCTGACGCCAGCGAACTATTGGCCAGCAATTTTCCGTTTACAACCGTCGTCCCGCCCGCGTAGGTGTTCACGCCGGCGAGCTTCACCGTGCCGCCGTGCGTGCCGTCGCCCACTTTGACGCCGGCGGTGGTATCCGTGCCGTTTTGCAGAATGCCGCCGGTGAAATCCACCTCGCCGCCCGTCGCCGCCGCCAGCGTGATGCTCTTGCCCCGGTTGGGCGTCCAGCCCAGAATAATCGGGTTGGCGTAGGTGTTTGTTCCGCTCGTGTTCTGTCCGCCAATCACAAATGTCCCGGAGTTCGCAAAACCGACGTCACCGTCCGAGACATAATTCGTCACGTTCGCCTGAAGCGCGAGGCCGCCGCCGGGATAATTCGCATCGCCCAGATAGATCGCGCAGTTGCAGCTGTTGTTGGTGGCGATCAAGAATCCGGCCGGCGCGCTGGAACCGCCGGCCATGATGTTCGTAGCCGCACCGAGAATGAACAGACTGGCGTTCAATCCCGCTCCGGTCGTGTTGTTGATTAGGGCGCTGCTGTTGTCCACGACCAGCGTTCCGTTCGGCACGAAATAGCGGTAGGCATCACCGGTGTTGCTCTTGACGGTGGCCCCTTGCAGGGCGGCCGTCGTCCCGCCGTTCACAAAAAGAATCACACTGCCGTTCGAAGTGTTTCCCAGATTGCCGGTGATAGTAACGGTGCCGCCGCCCGCCAGATTCAAAATTGTGCCCCAATTGCCGGAGGTGAACGACGTGATGGCCACACCGATGCCAGGCACGGCGTTGATATTCACGAACCGGTAGGGATTGTGGTCGCTGGAAGCGGTCGCGCTGATGACGCCCAAAGCCAGAGTGTAACTGTTGTTGCCCGTCACATTAATCGTTTGGTTGGTGTTCGCGGCAAAAGCCAGCGCGCCGGCGAGCGAGAGTGTCCGGCCCGTGCCCGAGATGGCAGGACGCACATCAAAATTATTTATGTCGGCGGCGTTGTCCAGGGTAATGCTGGCCGGCGAAAATGTCGTGTTGTTGTCGGCGCGAAGCTGAAGTGTTGAACCGCTGTTCAACGCCAGCGCGCCCTGCAATCCACTGGCGTTGGCCAACTGCAGCGTGGCGCCCGCCGCCACCGAACCGCCGGCCGTCGAGCCGGAATTGTTGCCGGACAAAACGAGCGTCCCGCCATTGACCGCCGCCGTGCCGGCATACGTGTTGGCGCCGCTCAGGGTGAGCACTCCGTTTCCCGTCTTCGAAAAACCGGTGCCCGCCAATGGCGCGGAGATCGTGGGCGAGACGTTGTTGGTGACGTCGATGACCGGTGTCCCGGCCAGCGTGAGGGCATAGCCGCCATCGGCGATGGTGTAGTCGCCGCTGCCGGCAGGGTTGAACGCAAGATTGCCCACCGTGATGTTCGTGCCCAGTGTGATCGTGCCGGCCGAGCCGCTTGCCGCGCCAAAAGTGGTGTTGCTGGGCATGGTTGCCGGCCAGGCAATGTTCCCCGACCCGGTCCACCAATTGAGATTGGAAAGATTCCAAACCCCTCCGCCATCCTGCGCGCCGGAAATGGCGGAATTGCTGTTCCAGACCACCGGCACGCCGGAAGTACCTGACCCGCTGACCGGGATGATTTGCATGCCGTTGGCCGGCGCGCGCAGGTACGTCCCGCTGGTGGCGACGGTTTTAACGGTCACGGTGAAACCTGACACATTGGGAATCGTGAACATCACATAGTTGCCGGCCGAATTGTTGGCCTGGATGAAGGTGCCGCCGAAGTTGACGTTGGCGGCATCTATGGCGTTGATCGTTGCGGTCGGGATGCCCGTGCCGCTCATGGTGTAAGCGCCCGTGCGGGTCTCGCCGCCGTTGTCGCCGTCGCAATACACATAAACCGTCCAACCGGCGGCATTCGCGGGCAGGCCGGACACGGTGAGAGTCGTGGTATTGGCGTCGGTCGTATCCAGATAAGTCTTCATCATCCGGTAATTGCCGGGGTTGTCGGCAATCCCTGTGTCCCAAGTGTCGCCGCCGAGAGTCCAGCTTATGGAAGCGCCGGTGGCGGCGCCGGTAGCATCGGCCAGGGCCAGGGTGCCGCTGCCGCCAGCCGCATTGTTCCATCCGGTCAGAGGCACGACCCCGGCGCTTTCCGAACTGGCCATCGCCGTGCCGGTGCCGGAAAAGTTGATGGAGATGCTGACATTGGTGCTGGTGACCAGCAGGCTGACCGTCGTGGTGTTGGTGGCGGAGGAACTTGCACCGCTGATCGTCAGCGGGTACTGGCCGGACGTAGCCGTTCCGGAAGCGGAAACGTTGAATGCAACCGAGCCGGAACCGGTAACCGACGCAGGAGTGAAACCGGCCGTGACGCCCGCAGGCAGGCCGGTGACACCGAAATTGACGGTGTCGCTGAAGCCCGGCAGGCCATTCACGGTGACAGTAAAGTTGGTGCTGCAACCTTGTTTGACGACCTGGGAAGCCGGGGTGGCAGAAATCAGGAAGGAATAAACACTGATGTTGACGGGATTTGAAGTCACCGACAGGCCGGAACTATCGGTCGCCACGGCGGTCAAGGCCCAGTTGCCTGCCGGCGCGTTGGTCCAGGTGACGGCATACGGGCTGGTGCTGGAGGCGCCAAGGAGCTGAGTTCCGTTCTGATAATAGGCGACCTGCGTGATGGGGTTGGTATTGTTGAGGACACAGGCTTGAAGGGTGAGGTTGGTGCCTTGGGGAAACGAATTTCCGCTGGCAAGGCCGGCGATACTCACCGAAGGAAGGCCCGGCGCGATGGTGACCAGTTCAATACCGAGTCCGGTCCCAAGATTCCGGCTGAACTGTTTGTTTGTTGCATTGTTCCAGTGTTCATGCACCCCAAGGCTCTGCAACCGGACCCCGTCCGGTTTATAAACCGTCCCCGAGGGCGGGTTGTTGGCCAGTGCCGCCTCACGCAGATGGCGGTCGGCATTGGCCACCAAACCCATGTCCGCCCAAATGAAATCCAGTCCCACCGATTCCAGAGCGACCGGATCTTGGGAGGCGAAAATGCTGGATGGATAGTGGCCATTGAACGGGGCGATGACCCAATTCGTTGGCCCGCTGTTCCAAAGGAATCCGGAATAAAGTCCATCCAGTATCGTCAGAACCGTCTTATTATTGATGTTCGTGCTCCCATAAATATCCACCAGCAGATCGTAGCTGGCGATCGGCTGTTCCCAGGTATGGAGCATCACATGCTGATTTGCGCGATTGTTGCCGATGATCCCCCAATCACTTTTGAAAATCATCGTCACCGGAGAATTGCCGTCATTGAATGAATCCCCATAAGTCGGGTAAGGCATGGCGTGGCGTTTCAGCAGCGCCAGGGTGATGAGATACTTCGCGTTGACAATGGTCGTGGACAGGGAGGTTTCGGGCGTGCCCGTCTGGGCGCTGAAATCGGTGGAGTAAGCAAAGGCATTGGCCGTAAAGCCGCCCAGGTTGCAGTTATAAACGACATTTGGAAATGCGGCATGGCAATAATTTGAAACGGCGGAACTCTGGCCTTCTCTGGCCGGATCACAAAGCGTGATGTCCGCCTGGCTGGCTCCAAACTGATTGACTAGGCCGTCGAGCAACGCATAAACCGACTGCGGCGAGGCATCAATTTCGTTGTTGTTGCCGCCATTATTCTCGTTGATCTTGATGGCAATCTTTTCACCCTTTACATACGAGGGCGCCGTAGGTCCGCCGTTCTTGTAGCGGAATAAAACATCCCAGGCATTGCTGACCGCCGGCTGCCCGGCCACGGAACAGACCACATTGGCCATCAGCTTCGTTATCTGGGCCTGATTATTAAACTGGCTGGACCACCAATAGCTTGAGACGCCATCCCAATTGCAGGCGTTGGTATTGTAGCTCCAGGCCACCCGGCCCGGATATATTCCCCGGGCGGTGCCGATGGGTTGATTTGGGCCGTCCACCGGAGTAAAAGTTCCGGTATTTTCCGTCGCTCCCGCCGTTGCTTCGTTCTGCCTGATCACTATGGCCGCACAAGCCAACCCGATAACGAGGCAAATGCCCGCCACCACATGGCGGTTTTGCCGGACGAACTTCCGGGCGTGGCGGAAGGCGGAAACCAAGCCGAATAAACTCAGGAAGTAGGACAGGCCTCCAAAGGCAATGGGTGCAGCCACTTTCTGGCACGGATAAGACGCGCGGGACGGCTTGGGTATGACCCGCACCAGATACCAGATTAGCGCCAGCACTCCGACAAAAGGAAAATACAACCGGTACCATCGGTACTTGCGATTCAAACCAACGATCCTGCCGGTCTTTCGGCAAACCAAAAACAAACCTTTTTCAGCGGGCACTTGTTGCCTTTCTGTTGTTCGATTTCCTGCCAACCCGTTTGCAGCCATCGCGGGCAGTCCGGGTTCGCCATTGGTTCATACCGGCGCGACCCAGCCGCTGCGCGGCCAAACCGAAGTCAGGTTGTCATTAAAGACAGTAAAACCGAAAACCGAAAAAGTAAGGTCTCATATTTCATCAAGGGGGGTTCTTTTTTACTCATGGAAACCCGGGGCGTTTTTCCCTGCCCGGCAAATCGCAGTAACCGGCCGATGGAGTTGGACCAGGTGGCCGGACGGTTTTCGCGAGGCCAATTCAATGTTGAGCCAATTGCTCCGGCATTCCCCATGCGCGGATATATTGCGGTTTCCAATTTTATTTCCCACGGTTATTGGGCTATCGTTTGCCGACATCCCGCATGAAATACAAAACGAGACGCATCGCGGTGGTCGGGCTGCCGATGTTGCAATCCGTCAAGAACCTCGGCAACGCGGCCATCGCCAGCTATGCCGAGCGCCGGGGCAACTGGCGCTTTGTCCTGAGCGCGGAGGCAACGGTGGAGGCGTTTCGATTTTTGCGCACCGTGGACTGCGACGGGGCGATTGTCCGCATCCTGTCGCCGGCGATGAAGCGCGCGGCGATGAAAGTCCGGGTTCCGCTGATCAATGTTTCGTCGTGGCTGGACCATCCCGGCGTGCCGACCATCCGGCACGATTACCAGACCTGCGGGCGAATCGCGGCGGAATACCTGCTGGGAAAAGGCTTCCGCCGTTTCGGTTGCGTCATCGTACCGGGCGGCTGCATCCCGAAGCGTTGCAAAATGTTTCTGGAAACACTTCAAAAACGCGGATTAAAGGCCGGCCTGTTCCATCTGCGCAATCCCAAGCCATTTTTGCGCCAGCCGATTTCTGCCGGGGAACGAAAACGTTTTGTAAAATGGATGCGCACCCTGCAACCGCCGGCCGCGCTGGTATTGATGGACGATTGGGACGCGCCGGTGCTGATGCACGCGTGCCGCGAGGCCGGGTTTGAAATTCCGCGCGATCTCGTGGTGATTTCCATCGGCATCCACAGCGAAACGCTGGCGATGTGCCCCGTTCCGCTGACCGCCGTGCAGGAAGATCATGAAACGCAAATGAAACTGGTCGTGGAAAACCTGGAACTGATGATGTCGGGTCGCCGGCCGGCGGAACGGCTCATCGAAGTGCCGCCGCTTGGAGTGGTCGAGCGGGCCTCCACCGCAACGCTGGCGATTGAGGATCGGGTCGTGGCCCGCGCCCTGGAATACATCCGCGCACACCGGGGCGAACCGATCAACATCGCCACGGTGGCCGGCAGGGTCGGAGTTTCCCGGGCCACGCTGGACCGCCGGTTCGGGGAAGCGACCGGCCAGACGCCACATGATTATCTGATTCAACAGCGGATTCACCTGGCGCAGGAAATGTTGCTGGCGAAGCCGGCGCCTAGCCTTAAAAAAATTTCCCAGGCCTGCGGCTTCACCAATCGGCGCCGGCTGAATCTGGTGTTCAAGCAGATCACCGGCGTCCGGCCGGCGCAATGGCGACGTTAGCCAGCCGTTGAATCCAGGAATAAGGTTGCGCTTAAAACCAGAGCGGCGTCAATGAATCCTGGACCAGCTGCACCTGGCATAATATACAATGAGCTTGAAGTTGAAACGTGAGGTCCATTGCCCGCACGAAGGAGTTGACGGCGCGCGGCATCCGGCGCAATGTTTTACGGCTTGGGCAACAAAATAAAAATTCAGGTCTGGGATTCCCTTTCGCCGCGGCGGCGCAAGCTGCTGCTCTGGGCTTTGGGCCTGTTGCTGTTTTACGCCACAACCGGGTTTCTCATCCTGCCGCCCATCATCCGCGCGGTGGCGGTCAAACAGTTGTCCCAACAACTCGACCGCGAGGTTTCCATCCAGAAGGTAAAACTCAATCCCTTCGTCTTCTCGGTCGCCATCCGCGGATTGCTCATCAAGGACAAGGACGGCGAGCCGTTTGTTTCCTGGGACGAGGTTTATGTCAATTTCCAGCTCTCCTCGTTCCTGGGTCATCCGTGGGTTTTCAAGGAAATCAGCGTGACCGGACCCTTTGTTCGCGCGCAGATGAATAAGGACGGCACGTTCAATTTTTCCGACCTCAGCACGAAGTTTGCGCCGACCAATGCGCCCGCCGCGCCACCCAAGGCGCCGGGCAAACCCGTTGCCCTGTGGATTGGCCGGCTGCAAATCACCAACGCCACCGCCTCGGTGACCGACCTGACGCATCGCCAGCCGTTCAAGCGCCTGGTCGGCCCTTTGAATTTTACAATGGAGCATTTCGAAACCAATCCGGACAATAAAAATCCCCACACTTTCACGGGCACGACGGATGCCGGCGAAAAAATTACGTGGACCGGATTTTTCTACCTCGACCCGTTACGCTCGTGGGGTGAGTTCACCCTCGAGAATTTCCCGTTGAACAAATACGCACCGGAGTATCAGGACCGGGTGCCCTTTGAAATCCGCGATGGCGTCGTGGGCGTTGACGTGAATTACCGGGTGGAACTCAGCACCACCAACCGCGTCATGGCCGTAACCAACACCAGTTTTACCTTGCGGGATTTCAAGCTCGCCGAACCGGACCATCAAACCAACATGGTCGAGCTTTCCAGTTTCGCGGTGACCGGGGTGAATGTGGACGCCGTGGCCCGGCAGGCGGAAATCGGTTCTGTGTCCGCCGACGGCGGGCGGCTTTACCTGCTGCGTCGCGCAAACGGTTCCACCAACGTTGCCGAACCCACCCCGCCAGCGGCTGTGGCCACGAACACGCCGGGCGGCATCCCGGCGTTGCTGGGCTCCATCACCAACGCCGTCGCGTTGCTTCTTCACACCACGAATCTCTGGACCGGCACAGTCCGTGACGTGGAATTCACCAATTTTGCCTTCCACCTTGAAGACCTGACCGCGTCCCGGCCCGCCCGGCTGGACCTCGATGACATCACGCTGAGCGTTAAAAACATTTCCAACCTTTCCGAAACCAACCTCACCGTCGGACTTTCCCTGCGTTGGAACACCAATGGCGCCATCAAAACCGATGTCGCCGTTTCCCTGGCGCCGCTGACGGCTGATGTCCAGTTCGCGCTGGACCGGCTCGACTTCGGCACGCTGGACCCGTATCTCGAATCCAGGTTCAATCTGTTCATCCCCGGCAGCCAGTTCGGTCTTCACGGGCAGGTTCAGCTTCGCACGCCGGACGGCCAGCTGCCCGAGGTCAGCTTCCGCGGCGACACCTGGCTCGACGGGTTGCGAGTCGTGGATGGCGTCATCGGCGAGGATTTGCTGAAATGGAATTCCGTCCGCATCTCCGGCATCGAAGCGAACGTGAATCCGCTTGGCGTGACCATTCGCGAAATCGCCCTGGACAACGTGGCGGCAAGGCTGGTCATCGAGACCAACCGCACCATCAATTTGCTTGCCGCTCTGAAACCGGTTGGCGCCACCAATGCCCCGGCTGACACCAATGCTGCCGTGACCGCCGCCGCCGTCAAGCTGGCCAGACTTGCGACCAACGCCGCCGCGCCGGCCGCGTTGCCGCCCATTTCCATCGGCGCCATCGTCATTTCCAACAACTCCGCCAGCTTCACCGACCGTTCGCTCACGCCGAATGTGAACCTGGCCGTTCTGGATTTTGGCGGCACCATCGCCGGGATTTCATCCACGGAATCAGGCCGCGCCGATGTGAACCTGAGCGCCAAAGTGGACGGCGTTGGCCCGGTGGACATTTCCGGCCACATCAATCCCTTCAGCAAAACCGAAACCAAGGATTTGAAAGTAACCGTGAAAGATTTCGATTTGACGCCAGCCAGCCCCTACTCCGGCAAGTTCGCCGGTTACCGCATCGCCCAGGGAAAGTTAAATCTGGATCTGGCCTATGACATTGCCGGGCGGAATTTGAAATCGAAGAATGTCATCACCCTCGACCGGTTCACCTTCGGCGAAAAAGTGGAAAGTCCGGACGCGACGCACCTGCCGGTGCGGCTGGCCATTGCCCTGCTGAAGGATCGCAACGGCCAGATCCTGCTCGACGTGCCGGTGGAAGGCAGCCTGGACGACCCCAAGTTCCGCGTCGGCAAGGTCGTCATACACACCCTGCTGAACATTCTCGAAAAGGCCGCCACGTCGCCCTTCTCGCTGCTGGGCGCGGTGTTTGGCGGCGGCGGCGAGGAACTCAGTTATCAGGACTTTGCGCCGGGCGGCGCAGTGTTGTCGCCCGCCAATGAAAAGAAACTGGATTCGCTGGTGAAGGGACTCTACGAACGGCCCGCCTTGCAACTGGAAATCGCCGGCAGCATTGACCCCGTGGCCGATCGCGACGGTCTGCGCCATGCCAGCCTGGAAAAACAAATCCGCAACCGCCAGTGGCTGTCGCTGCGCAAGTCGGACCGCGCCGCCACGACGCCGGATCAGTTGATGCTGACCCCGGAAGCATACGCTGCCTGGGTGAAGAAGCTTTACAGCGAGGCCGTGGGCAAGGGCGTCATCAACGCCGCCTTCATCGCCGCCAACACCAACCTTGCCGCCATCGCCGCCCAAATCAAACCCTCGTCCGGAAAAACGATAAAACCCGCGACTCTGTTGATCGAGGGCGTGCCGGGTGCGACACCCGGATCATCCAAGACCGCCACGGCCGCAACCCCGGTTAAAGCCCCGGTGTCAGGCGATCCCATGGAACTCATGTTGATGGCGACCATTCCCGTCACCGACGGCGATTTCCAGACGCTGGCCGACGAACGCGCCAAGGCAGTCCGCGCTTATCTGTTGCAGACCGGCAAGGTGGAAGCCGAGCGCCTGTTCCTGGCGGAGAATCAGACGGGCGGCGTGAAATCCGACGGCAGCCGGGTTTATTTGCAGTTCCGGTAAGTGTTTGGCGCAAACCTCCGGGTGGGGCGAGGCCACTGAAGAGCCGGCTCGTGAGAGCGCTCGCCCCTCCAAAATTACAACCTGGCCCCTGCCGGCATTTTCATTGCCGGAGCAGCATCGTCATCAGGTCGAGCGTGAAATGTTGATACCAGTCCATCAGGGCCCGGCCGGCAAAAATCCATATCGCCGCCGCCAGGGCGATGAACGGTCCGAAATAAATCCGACCCGACCACTCCTTTTTCCTCAGGGCCACCATGCCGGCGCCGTAAACCGCCCCGATCAGGGAGCTGACGGTCAGGGTAAAAAACACGCCCTGCCAGCCGATGAACGCGCCGATGGCGCCCATGAATTTCACGTCGCCCAAACCCATCGCCTCACGCGGCAAAAAAACCTCGGTGCTGGCCACTTCCATATGCGGGATGTCTTCCGTGTCAAATTCCTCGGGTTTGAACCGGTCCTGATAAATTTGCAGCGACGAGGGGGACAACCGGACGACGGCGTTGAAATAACTCCGGTCAATCATCTCGACTTCTTTGGCCTTCACCACAATCACATCCGACCGCCGGTAAAACAGGTCTTCGTAGGGAATTTCCTTGCCGGGCAGATACATCGCCGTTTCCCCGAAAACAATTCTGCTCCCAAGCGGCAACTTCACCCGCTGCCGTCCAAACAGCCATTTGCCAAGCCGTAAAATGGTGTAAACGGTCCCCGCGCCCACCACGGCACCGACGAAACTCCAACCCAGCCCGGCGATGAATGTGTTCGCGCCATGCAACGACGGGATCAAAAACGACGCGACCACGCCCACGGCCATGCCGCCCAGTGTGATTTCATCTGGAATGATGAGATGTTCGAAGTCAATGAACGTGGCCACAATCAATCCCGCCAGGAATACCGCGTAGGCCAGCACCAGCGGCAGGGACTGCAGCGGATGGCTCGCGTTGCCAAACGCGAGCCAGCAACCCAGAAACGCCACCCCGGTCATCAGTTCCACGATGAAATAACGCGGCGAGATGGGCGCGCCGCAGTTTTTGCACCGTCCCCGCAACGCCAGCCAGGTCACCAGCGGAAGGTTCAGATACCACGGGATGGAATACTTGCAATGCGGACAATGTGAGCGGGGCGTGATGATGCTCATGCCCAGCGGCATCCGGTGGATGCACACATTCAGAAAACTGCCGACCATACTGCCGAGCACGAAGAAGCACAACGACCAGAAGTGAAACGGCACGAGCGCCCAGTTGTGTGCGTTGAAGATCGCGTCAATGCCCATAAATGCTTTGTTCCAGCGCGCGACGCATCACCTTGAGCGGCGCGGTTTTGCCCGTCCAGATTTCAAACGCCTTTGCGCCTTGATGCAACAACATGCCGAGGCCATTGGCAGTTTTGCACCCGGCCGCTTTTGCGGCCTTGAGCAACGCCGTTTCCGCCGGGTTGTAAATCATGTCGTAAACCGCGCGGACCTGCCTTAAGGAAAATTGTTTTTCGTCCAGCGGCGACGGGTCGCCGGGCTTCAATCCGAGCGACGTCGCGTTGACCATCACCTCCACCTCCGTTTTCGGGTAACCGACCGTGACACCCACGGACGGAAATTGTTTGCTGATTTCAACCGCCGCCGCCTCGGCCTTGCTCCGCGTGCGGTTGACCAGAAACAACGAGTTGACGCCTTCCGCCGCAAACTTGAGCGCCGCCGTCCGCCCCGCCCCGCCCGCGCCCAGCAGCAAAACCTTCGCCCCGCGCAATTCCACTTTCAAATCCTCGCGCAAAGCGGTGACGATGGCCCCGGCATCCGTGTTGAAACCGACCGCACGAATCTCGTTCGGAGTACCGCCTTCAGGCGGCTGGGTGGGATGTTTTGTTCCGTCCCGCAATTGGCGGGACGGGACTCCGAACTCCCGCAACGGCAGCCAATCACCCCGGGCGTGCCGGCCCTCAAAGTGGATGGTGTTGACCGCGCCCCACTTCTTTGCCGATTCATCCAACGTGTCCACCATGTCGAGCGCCAGCAGCTTGTGCGGCACGGTCAGGTTCAGCCCGGCGAATTGCATCGCCTTCGCGCCGGCGATGGCCGCGCGCAGATGGTCGGGCGGCACTTCAAACGCCAGGTAACGCCAGTTCAGGCCGAGGGCGGCGAAGGCGGCGTTGTGCATGGCCGGGGAAGCGGAATGGCGGATGGGAAAGCCATAAACCGCGCAACAGCGCGTGGCGGCATTGATGGCGGGTTGACCCGGTTGAGGCACGCATTATTTATAAGCAGCCCGTGTACCGGATTAAAGCGCAAAGTCCGGAGACGGTTGATGCGTCTCGATTGTCAGGACGGTCGCAGAATGCCATTCTGGTTCCGAAGGAACAGTTGAGAATAGCCCGGCATTTCAATGCCGGGTTCGTTGGCGAAATGACGCCCCGTCCCGGAGGGACGGTTGAATTGGCCTTCTTCTTCTGTCAGCCGTCCCTGCGGGACTTGTTCGCAGGCCGATTTATTCCCGGCGTTGAAATGCCGGGCTATTTTCTACCGTCCCCCGGGGACGGGTAAGCCGGTTGTCAATGGACCTGCTCCAACGGCAAATCGCGGTGGACAATCCGCCAGGACCGGAATAAGGTCGGTTTCATGAAACCGGATGGATTGCAAATCAAGCTGCCGATTGTTTTTTAGGCCAAATCATGCACGCAGCGATACAGCTTGTGATGTATTGGACGCTCGCTTTCCTGACTCTTGGCATGGCTCTCATGCTGCTGAATATCTTTTTTGGTTTGATAGGCAACGATCTCGAGTTACGCAGTGCTGGCTCAGAAACAGTTATCGCTGGTGTTTCATCCCTTATTGAGGCTCTGAGTTTTTGGTTGGTCGTCACCTTCGTTCCACTCGGTTCTCGTGCGCTGATAATTCCTGTCGTCATTGTCGCCTTGATTTACAAAGTTGCGCACCACGAAAATTGGGGGCGTTTTGATGTTTTCATGCTTCTGGCTTTTCAGGCAGTCATTGGATTTTTAGGTGTTTCATTGTTATTCGGCCATTTTCAGACAGCGATTTTTATCTTGGTTGGCTTCGGAGTTGTTTTAGCCGTCATCGCGTTTTTTGCGAGAGGTCTATGGGACTGACACTTTGGCCTGATTAGAAGCAGATTGCTCCTCTCTCCTCTTTCATTGCCCCGCGCGCCAAGCCGGATAAACTGTGGGCGTGAAGTCCATTGGCACCGTGTATCTCGTCGGCGCCGGCCCCGGTGACGCGGGCCTGCTCACGTTGCGCGGCGCGGAATTGCTCCGGCGCGCCGACGTGGTGCTCTACGACGCCCTCGTGAATCCCGACCTGCTCCGGTTGGCGTCGCCAACCGCCGAATTCATCGCCCGCGGCAAAAATATGACCATGCCGCAGGAGGAAATCACCGACGTGCTCATCGCCCGGGCCCGCGCCGGCAAATGCGTCGTGCGGCTCAAGGGCGGCGACCCTTACATCTTTGGCCGAGGCGGCGAGGAAGCCGAGGCGCTGGCGGCGGCGAAGATCCCGTTCGAAGTCGTGCCCGGCGTTTCGTCCGTGGTGGCCGCGCCGAATTACGCCGGCATTCCCCTCACTCATCGTGCCCATTGCTCCAGCTACACCGTCTTCACCGGCCATGAAAACCCCGATGACGCGAAAACCAGCCTGCGTTACGACCAGATTGCCAAGATTCCCGGCACCAAGGTCGTCCTCATGGGCACCGAAAAGCTGGATGGCTGGACGAAATCGCTCATCCAGCACGGCCTGTCACCAAAGACGCCCGTGGCCATGATCCGTTGGGGCACCACCGGGCAGCAGAAAACCATCGCCGGCACGCTGGCGACCATCGCCGGAATCGCTGCGGAGAAAAAAATGTCCTCGCCGGTGCTGACCGTCATCGGCGACGTGGTAAAACTGCGCGGGAAATTGAACTGGTTCGAGCGCCGGCCGTTGTTCGGCCGGCGCGTCGTGGTCACCCGCGCCCGCGGGCAGGCGCGGGATTTTTCGCAAAAACTCGCCGAACTCGGCGCGGATGTCCTGGAGGTGCCGACCATCAAATTCACCCAACCGAAGGAGACCGACGCCATCGTGGATGCGCTGCTGGAGTTGAATTCCTACGATTGGCTGGTGTTCACCAGCGTGAACGGGGTGACGGCATTTTTCGACATCTTCTTCCGGCGGTTCCAGGATTTGCGCGACATCGGCGGCGTCCGCATCGCCGCGGTCGGCCCGGCGACCGCCGCAAAACTGCGCGAGCTGCATCTGCAGGTGGATTTGACGCCGGACGAGGCGCTCGGGGAAAAAATTGCCGCGGCGTTTGAAAAATTCCAGACCATCGAGAACCTGAAAATCTGCCTGTTGCGGGCCGAGGTGGCAAACCCCGATCTGCCCAAAGCGCTGGAGGAACTCGGCGCCATCGTGGATGACATCGCGGTTTACAAAACCGTGGCCGAAACCGAAGACCCGGCGGACGCCGGCAAAACGCTGCTCGAAAGCGGCGCGGACTGGATCACCTTCACCAGCGGCTCGACGGTGGAGCATTTTCACGCGCGGTTTGATCTGCCGAAACTGCGGAAGCAATTCCCGCAATTGAAGCTGGCGTCCATCGGCCCGGAGACCAGCAAAGCCATCCGCGCCCTGGGCCTGGAGCCCGCGCTCGAAGCCAGGGAGCATACGACGGACGGCCTGATTTCCGCGCTGTTAAAGGCAATTTGAAGCATGAACATTTTGTCCCCGGGAATGTCTATTTTTCTGAATTTCTTGAGCGCTTTTGGAAAAATGGAACGTTGGTTGAAGCATAAATTCATGTTCGGCGCGGTCATGGTTCTGGCCGCGCTGGGTCCGGGAGCAGGCCGTCTTGACGCCGCCAGCTTCACCGCGTCGCTCGACCGCGACACCATTGCGCTGGGCGAAACGGCGACGCTGTCGCTGACGTTTGAAGGCGGGCAGCCGCCGACCGCGCCGGCACCGGACGTTCCCGGTTTGGAAATCGTCAATACGGGCAATTCACAGAATTTCAGCATCATCAACGGCCAGATGAGTTCGACCGTCACCATCACCTATTCCGTCACCCCCCAAAAGACCGGCGAATACCTCATCCCGGCGCTCACGACCGAGGTGGGCCGGCAAACGTTGCGGAGCCTGCCGGTCAGGTTGACCGTGACCGCCGCCAACGCCCCGCCGGCCGCCGCGGTGAATTCCGGTTCGCAGGTCGTGTTCATGAAACTCTCCGTGCCGAAGAACAAGGTTTACGTGGGCGAAATCATCCCGGCACAACTCGAACTTTATTTCCGGCAGGACGTTCAAAACTACGGCAATTTCCAGATCAGCACGCTGTCCGCAGACGGTTTCACCACCGGCAAAATGATTGAAGGCCAGCATCGCCGGGTGCAGATCGGAAACACCGTTTATACCGTCGTCCCGGCTTTGTTCACGTTGACGGCCCGGAAAACCGGACCGGTGAGCGTCGGCCCGGCCACCGGGAGCGTCGTTGTCGTGCTGCCTTCCGCCAACCCGCGGCGCGATTCGTTTCCGTTTGGCTTTTTCAACAACAATGAACAAAGACAGGTTTCGCTGGCCACGGAAACCGTGAACCTGGAGTCGCTGCCGTTGCCCGCCGGGAGCGCACCGGCGAACTTCAACGGCGCCATCGGCGATTATGCCCTGACCGTCAGCGCCGGACCAACCAACGTGGCCGTCGGCGACCCCATCACCGTGCATGTCCAGATTTCCGGGCGGGGCGCGCTGGATGCGCTCACGCTGCCCGACCAGTCCGCCTGGCGCGATTTCAAGACCTATCCGCCCACGTCCCACGTCGAAACCACCGACACGCTGGGTTTGCAGGGCGCAAAAACCTTCGAGCAAATCGTCACCCCCCAAAGCACGGATGTTCATGAACTGCCGGCGTTTTCCTTCAGCTATTTTGACCCGGACGCCGGGACCTATCGCACCTTGACAGAAGCGCCGGTGCAACTTGCCGTTCATTCCGCCGGCGCGAGCCCCGCCCCGACGATTGCCGCGGCGAAATCCCCGAACGCGCAGACGCCCGCGCCACAGGACATCCTGCCCATCAAGGAACGACCCGGAGCCCTCGCGCAAACGGGCCCGCCCCTCTTGACGCAACCGGTGTTCCTCGCCGCGCAAAGCCTCCCCGTGCTGGCCTGGCTCGCGGCTTCGGTCTGGCGCAAACGCACGGACAGCCTGGCCAACAATCCCCGTTTGCGACGTCAACGCCACGTCGCCCAACTCGTCCGCGACGGACTCAATGAGTTGCGCCGGCTCGCAGCGGACAACCATTCGGACGAATTTTTCGCCACGCTGTTCCGATTGTTGCAGGAACAGCTGGGTGAACGGCTGGATTGCCCCGCCTCGTCCATTACCGAAGCCGTGATTGATGAGCGCCTGGCCCGGCTGGGCGCGCCGGAGACGACGCTGGCCTGCCTGCGCGAATTATTTCAGCTTTGCAACCAGGCGCGTTACGCGCCTTTGCGCACCAGCGGGGAACTGGCCGCGGTGATCCCGCAATTTGAAAGCGCCGTTCAGGAATTGCAGAACGTGAAGGCATGAAAACATTCCTGCGCATTTTACTGACGATTGTGGCAGTCGGGATTGTCCCCGGCCGGACGATGGCGGCGGATTTTTCAGCCCAATTTGACGCCGCCAACAAAATGTATGCGGAAGGCAAATTCGCCGCGGCCGCCGGCGCCTACGAAAAAATCCTCCAGGCCAATGCGGTTTCACCGGCGCTTTGCTTCAATTACGGCAATGCCGAATTCAAATGCGGCAACCTGGGCCGCGCGATTGCCGCATATCGCCGCGCAGCGCAACTGGCCCCGCGCGACGCGGAAGTGCGGGCCAACCTGGAATTCGCGCGCAACCAGATGCAGGGCCCCACGCTTCGCGAAACCCGCTGGCAGGATTGGCTGGGCACGCTGGCCTTGAACGAATGGACGGCCCTGGCTGCGGCCGCCTTCTGGCTGACGTTTGCCATTTTGGCGGCCATGCAAATCCGCCCGGCGCTTAAAACGACACTGCGTGGTTTCGCCCTGGGCACGGTGGCCGTCACACTTTTGTCGTGCGCGTGTCTCGGCGCGGATGCCGCCATCCATTTTTCCAAGTCCGTCGTCGTGGTCATCACGCCGGACGCCACGGCGCGCAGCGGACCGTTTGACGAAGCCCAGAGCGCATTCGTCGCCCATGACGGCGCGGAACTGGGAGTGCTGGACCGCCGCAACGACTGGCTGCAAGTCACCGATGGTTCCGGCCGCATCGGCTGGCTCCCGCAAAAACAGGTGGAAATTCTGCCCGGCAGTTGAATTGGGGAAATGGCTGCCAGAGGCAGGGCCCGGGTACAAGACCATCGATTTACTGGGCATTTTTAGAGCACCTTTCTCAATGATTCAACACTTTTGTGGAACCATCCTTCCACTTTCCGGAACTTATCCTTGCACTATTTTTACGGCACACCTCAATCGGGCTGATTTGAGAAATTGAGGTCGAAACGGCGCGAGCCCGAGGGACAGATGAAGCGTATCCTTCTGAGCCGATACGTCCAGACTTCAGGCGCCAGACAGTCTTGTCCTTGAATAGAGACTCCTCGCGTCGTCTGCTGCGCTGGTTGGTTGCAGAACATTTCAGTGCGCCGAATCGGAGTTCGGCGCTCCGCTCACCAACGGAAAAAGCGGTAGGGGTCGTCCCATTCCTCCGGCTGGTCCGAGTAAAGAGCGACAAGCAAGCGTTGTTCGGATTGGGTCTTCACGGGAGTGCGGAAGCGCTCCAGCATCGGCACGGGCGCGGCGACACCCATGTTCGCCAGCAAGCGCGAAACGAGGTACGCCGCACGGCGATGCGTCCGCCGGAAATTGCCCGGTTTGTCGGGACCGAATTGCCAGGGTTCGAGCTGGCAGAAAACCACGTTTGCGTTTTCCACCGACGCCAGCACGCCGTCGCCAAGACTCCTGGCCCCGCTTTCAACGAGCGGCAGTTCGCGCGGGTCGCGGTTGTGGACATCAGCGGGACCGATTCCCACGAATGGTGAGTTCAGACCGGGGGTTTCAAAGCAGGACGAAATGTGCTCCGCTTTTTTCAGGCTGACTTTGAAGGGCAGGAGCGCGTCGGTGTCGGTTTGGTCGAAGCCAAGGGCCAGCAGATTCCCACCGGATTTGAGCCAGTTCGCAATGGCGGTTGTGCCATTGGTCAATACCCGGCCCGCACCGGGACCGGCGATCAACACCTGGTTGGGCGACAAGGGGCCGCCATTGTAATCGGCCAATTTCATGCCGGTGGATTCAAGATAGCCCTTGCCCGCAGGGTCGCCTGCATAGACAGCTTCACGGCGAGGCGCGGGTTTCCAGGACGATACGTATTGCAAAAGATTGCGCGCCAAAATTTCCGCCGCCGGCTCGGGCTCCGTGCGGCCGGTCACATCCAGCTGGCAGAACAGCACCAGTCCCATGCCCTCGCGATACTCCAGCAGGGGGCTGTATTGGAGGCTGAAGCCGCCGTCCACGATGGGCAGGAAATCGCCGAACGCGGGCTTCTCAATGAGCACGGAGGCGACGTCGCCCTGGTTACCGCAACGCCACAAGTGTGGAACGGACAGGCCGGCCCATTCAACGAGCGGACCGTAGCGGGGCTTGGTTTCGTATTTTTCCAGCCGCGGCGGCAGGAGCGTCGCCGCGCCGCGCCAGTCGTGCAAATAATTGGTCGTGATTCCCGCCAGCGCCGAATGGTTCGGGATGCGCGGAAACACCTGGCGCAAACCATACTCCTGCACGCGAAACCCGAATCGTTTTGCCAACACGTCCGAACCTTGCTCGAAGACGATCACCTTCAATCCTTCAGGCACCCGGCCAACATCCGGCGCGGGGCCGTCCGCGGTCAACGCAGACTTGCCGACAACCAGAATGTCGTAGCCTGACAAATCGGTTCCGGCTTCGACCGTTGTGCTTTGAATTCCCAATTGCTTCAGCAGCGCGCCGGTTTCGCCTTTGGGATCGAACAAGGCAATTTTTGCGTTCACTTCCTCTTTCACTGGAGCTGGCAAAACGTCCAGGATCACGCTGTCCGCCTGCGTTTCGCCGTTGCTGAACTTCATGGTGGCGCCCAGTTCATACGCGCCCGGCGGAAGCGCCGCGGGAAGTTCGCAACGCAACAGAATGCGCTCCTGCTGTCCCGCGCCCACGGTGACGGTTTGACGGCCAGTGACGGCTACAGGCAGGCCGAACGACCATTGACACTTGCACTTCACGGTTTCGCGCGAGTCGTTGATGACGATGATTTGTTTCTCGACGGTTTCGCCAGGCAGAAAATCATGGTCCTTGCTCGTGAACCGGGCTGGCTGGCCGGCGATGTAGGCGAGCAGCGGACGGTTGTTGCGCAGCAGCGCCTCGGCGGCGGGCGTGGGAATCCAGTCGGAACGTTCGTAGGCCAGGTCCATGCGCTCGTAACGCTGGTCCTCGTAGTCGGGGCTGAAGCCGGGGCGCTGGAGATCGTCCCAGTCCACCTTGAAATCGCGGCGGCCGCGGTCTGCATTCGGACGCAATTGCCAGAAATGCTCGTGTTCCCACGGGGAATTGCCGGAGATGCCCCAGGTGCGGAAGGCGCGCCAGTTGTCGGTGATATATTGCGCGAAAATCGGATAGCGTTCGTCGAAACGCTTCGAGTCGAGGTCGGCGGGATAATCCCAGCGGTGCCAGACCTGGCCGTTCCGGACCTTCGCGGCGGCCCAGCGCAAATCCTGCTTTTCGGCTTCGCTGATTTGGAAGGCGCGGTCGCCGTAAAATTGCGCGTTCCACTCGGCGATGCACAATTCCCAGGGAACGACGGCGCTGCCCCATTCGCGCTGGCCCTTGTACCAGCCGCGATACATGGCCCAGTCCCAGGTGAAGGGCGCGCCGTATTCACAGGTGAACACCGGCTTCACGCCGTTCGTGGCCCAGTGCTCGAACCAATCGGAGAGTTCCTGCACGGGAACCCAGTTGGGATAGAAATTGATGGCGTGCATGGAGCCGAGATTGCCGGAGGCGTGATGATAAACGATGCGGCCGGGGTCGAATTTTTTGACGACGGCCTCGGCGCGGAGGGCCAGTTTGGCGTTGCGCTCGCCCCACTGGTCGCGGGGGGCATGAATGCCGTCGATCAGATCCGGGTTCATGTCCTCGTCATAGCCCGTGCCGTTGTGGCTCATGGAGTACATGACGACGGAAGGATGATTTTGGGCGGCGCGGACGAAATATTCGGCGTGGCGGGCATAGCCGTTGGTTTGGTCGGCGTCCGGTGATTTCCATTCGTAATGGCTGAAATGCGGCATGGAAAAGCCGACCAGCATGCCGGTATCGTCGGCGGCGCGGAGGATTTCCTCGAAGCCGAGGTAGGAGCCGGGTTCGCAGCCGTAATTGTGGGCGTAAACATAGTTGATGCCAAAACTTTTCAGGCGCTCGAAACTTTCGCGCGCGGCATCGTAAGTGGCGGTGGCGGCGCTGAGGGCGCAGTTGTCCAGCGGCACGGCGGAGAGGAAGATGCGCGTGCCGTTCAGATAGAAATCCCGGCCAGCGATCCAAAATTCGCGAAAGCCCAGGCGCGTCGGCCAACTTGTATCCAATACCTGACCCTGCGCATCCAGCAACGAGAGTTGGACCTGATAAATGTTCTGCGGCGTGTCAGTGTCCCAAAGGTCCTTGGGCAGCCATTTTCCGGTGAAGGACACGCGGCCCGTTCTGAGATCGGCGGTCGTGAAAGGATGGCTGGTGAATTGTCTCAAACCAGAGCTGTGTCCCTTGACCTGTGCCGAGAGTGTGTAATTCGCGCCCGGCGCCAGGCCTTCGACCGCGACGTCAAACGTGCATTCCTTTTTGCGGACGGAGGTGTCGATCCGCACGTCACCCATGCGCGGCCCCTGCGGCATGCTGACAAGATACACGTCACCGCACAAACCCCGCCGCTCCACGGAACCCTTGACCTCGCGGGCATGGGCGCTGTCGATGTAGGAGAGCATGACGGCCTTGAGCGGCAGGGCGGCGACGAGCAGGCTGAGCGTGTGTGCGCCCGAAGGACACGCGTCGGTGATGTCCAACTCACCGCCGGGAAAACGGACTTCACCGGCCCGCTTGCCATCCACCCAGACGGCGGCGTAGGAATTCAGGTAATCGAGGCGCAACGCGATGCGGCGGCCCACCCAATTGGCGGGCACGGTCAGGTCGCGCCGATACCAGGCGGCGGTGACCTCGCCAAGATTTTGACCCGCCCAACTGGAGTGCGCGAATACCGTCTGGGATTGCTTATGGTCGTAATCGGTTATTCCCGGCCAATCACCCGGGACTTTGAAATAACCCCAGTTTTCGG
This sequence comes from Limisphaerales bacterium, assembly GCA_052145735.1. Taxonomy (GTDB): domain Bacteria; phylum Verrucomicrobiota; class Verrucomicrobiia; order Limisphaerales; family UBA11358; genus UBA11358. The sequence continues at coordinate 1,185 of JBKQOA010000063.1, read as the reverse complement.
CGGGCGGCGCATCAGACTGCGTCCCGGCGGGCTGCCATTGCCACAGGCCGTTGAGGCAGATGCGCTCGCGCGTGGGGGTGGTTTCGCGATAAGCCTTGTCCGCATCCCAAACCGCCTTGACGCCCGCCGGCAATGGCGCGGCGGATTGATCCCCGCCGCGAACAGGGTTGGCGGCCAGCAGACCGCACAGCACGGCTGCCGCTAAAATAAGACGCGCGAAAATTTTCACTTCAGGGTGGTGATTCCAAGCGTCCTCACAATTGGTTCGGCCCCGACTCTATGGGACAGGACGAGGAGAAATCAAGCGGGATTGATGACGTAGTCCGTCCCGCCATGCGCATCCGCGTCAACTTAAGGGGTTAACGTCTCATTGTTATCTAGGATAGTAAATCGGATAAACCAGGCAATCTTTTCAGGCGGACTTGCCTTATAGGGTTTGACGGAAATCACAGAAACGAGGTTTTTCCTATGGCAAAAATTGGCTCCAGAGGCAGGGCTCGGCTACCAGACCATCGATTTATTTGGCATTTTTAGAGCACCTTTCCCAATGATTCAACACTTTTCTGGAACCATCCTTCCACTATCCGGAACTATCCCTGCACTATTTTTACTGCACACTTTTCTGCACACCCCAATTGGATTTATTCGGGATGGTAACTGGCATGTGGTTGACATACCGATGTCCGACTTTGGCCCGGAAGTTGACCTTAGCGCGGTCAGCCAGTTCTTTGAGATTTTGAGCACCACTGCGGCCATCTCTAATATCGAGTTGGACGATATCTACTTTACTAACGGCGGAGTGGCTTCACCACCCGACCAATAATATGGCGTCGTTCCTCGCGGGACGATGACCGTCGGCATTTTGCCCGTACTGTCCAAAAACCCAGACGACATTCAATCAGGCACGGTGCGACGGATGGACTGGCTGACGGCCGACGCTGCTGAAAACACCGGCCCAACGAAACAGAATGAATCGTGTTTTCATATACTGGTTCTGAATGGTGAACCAGTCCGGGCACAACGCGTTAGCGCCTAGTGGGCGAGTTTCAGTGAAGTTCTGGCGAGTAGTGGCGAATTGTGTTTTCGACCGCCGCTTACTGACAGTTTCACTGACAGTGGCCCGGCCTTACCCGCACAATTCCCTGCTGCACACGCAGTTAAAAATGGCTCCAGAGGTAGGGCTCG
>JBKQOA010000062.1:0-3333 GCA_052145735.1 Limisphaerales bacterium | reverse complement strand
TCTCAAACGTGGCCTGCAATTGCACGCTGCGCGTGGTCTGGTCGAGATCGGGATTCATGGCCGTCAGCGTGCCTTCGAACAACTGGTCGGGATAGCTGTCCGAGAAAACCCGCACCTGCAACCCGGTCTTGAGCCGGGCCAGATCCTGCTGCGGCAGCGAGAAATCGCAGTAAACCGGCGACAACGCCTGCAGCGAAACGATCGGCTTGCCTACGTCCAGCAACTCGCCGAGATTTACCAGCCGGATGCCCAACTGCCCCGCGAACGGCGCACGGATGGTTTTCTTTTCGATGGTGGCACGGATGGCATCGGCGTTGGCCTGTTGCTGTTTCAAGGTCGCCTCCGCCGTGTCCAATTCGGACTGGGACACGGTGTTGTTGACCCGCAACTGGCGCACCCGGTCGGTATTGACGCGCGCCAGTTCCACCTGCGCTTCAATGGCCCGTAGTTGCGCCTCCTCCAGCGACGTGTTCAGCCGCACCAGCAGGTCGCCCTTGGCCACCACCGCGCCGGATTCAAAAGCGATTTCACTCACGGTCCCGGCGATTTCAGGTGAAATGGTCACGCCCTGCTTGGCGTTGATTGAGCCGACGGCGGTAAGGGTGTCCGGCCACATTTCCTCGTGCACGATGGCGGTGGAAACGGTTTCCGGCGGCGGGACCATTGCCTGGCTGGCGGCGATGAGCGTACGGATCTGCCACGCCTTGACCCCGGCCAGCACTGCCGAAATGGCCAGCACAATGCCGACGGCGATGATGATTTTTCGTTTCATGCTTTTGTTCTCCTTGAAATTTGCGCCCGCCGTTTCTTTTTGGCGCCCGCACCGGTCAGGAACAGGTCCACGATGCGCTCCGCCGCGCGGCGGTCCAAACGATGATCCGGCATCAGCACGTGCGCCACAACGTAAAGGTGTGCCTGTCCGTAAAAGCCGTAGGCCAGATCGCGGCAGTCAAAGCGCCGGTCCAGTTCACCCGCCGCCCGCGCCCGTTTCATTAGCGAATGGATGAAGTCCAGGTTGCGCTGGCACCGGTCGAGATACCGCAAATCCGGCGGCATTTCGCCGGGGGCGGCGAAAGCCGTGGCGAACGCGATGCGCGTCAACTCCCGGTTTTTATGGAAGTAATCGAACAGAGCCGCCAGGATTTCAATCAGTTGTCCCCGAATGTCCGATTTGCGGGCCGCGGCCTGTTGCACGACCTGGAACCGCTCGTCGTGCGCCTCGCTGACCAGCGCCTGGAACAGACCCGCCTTGTCGTGGAAATGATAGTACAGCGCCGGCTTGGACACGTTGGCGTCGCCGACGATCTGCTGGACGGACGTGGCGGCGTAACCGCCGTTGGCGAAGCGTTTGAGCGCCGCCCGGAGGATTTGCTGCCGCGTCCCTGGACCATGTTGGGCCATAAACCTACCGAACGGTAGGTATAAATTGGTGGCTTGTCAAATGGTTATTTCTCCGCCAAGGATGGCAGCGGAGGCAGGCGAACCTGTAGGCGGGAATGAAAATCCGAAAGAAGCCCGGACCAAAATCCACCATCAATGCGGCTTGGCTCCGGACGCCGGCTTCGCCAATTTGGAATGATGGCGGCTGTAGCCAAAGTAGATGACGAAGCCGACCGCCATCCAGATAAACAGCCGCAGCCAGGTGTCCACCGGCAAGAAGGCCATCAGAAAAACGCAGAAAATAACGCCCAAGGGAGCCGTCAGCCAGAATACCGGCGTGCGGAACGGCCGATGAATGTGAGGATCGGTGAAACGGAGCACAAAGACCCCGGCGCAAACGATGGCAAACGCCAGCAGCGTCCCGATGGAAACCAGTTCGCCCAGAAGTCCGATGGGAAACAGGGCCGCCATGAGCATCGCAAAAACACCGGTGATGATCTGGGCAACCCATGGCGTGCGAAACCGGGGATGCACCGCGCTGAACACCGGCGGCAGCAGGCCGTCCTTGGACATCGTGTAGAAAATCCGCGGCTGGCCGAGCATCATCACCAGAATCACGGACGAAAGCCCGGCCAGAGCGCCAATTTTTACTATCGGCCGGAGCCACGCGACGGACGATCCGAGCGAGTCCACCGCCGTGGCAATCGGAGCGGGACCGCCGAGTTCCGTGTAGGAAATGACGCCGGTCAAAACGAGTGAAACCGCGATATAAAGGACGGTGCAGATGGCCAATGAAGCGAGAATGCCAATCGGCATGTCTCGTTGGGGTCGCTTGGCTTCCTGGGCGGCCGTGGAAACGGCATCGAACCCGATGTAGGCGAAAAAAATCACTCCCGCCGCCCTTAACACGCCGGACCAGCCGAACTCGCCCCACTTTCCCGTGTTTGCCGGAATGAAGGGCTGCCAGTTGGCCTTGTGGATATAGAAAGCCCCAATGCCAACGACCGCCAGAATAACCAGCATCTTGATGATAACGATCACGTTGTTAAATGCGGCCGATTCGCGGATACCGACCACCAGCAGCACGGTGATCGCAAAGACAATGAATACTGCGGGAACGTTGAAAACCGCCGTGACGTGCGTGAGGGTGGCCGGATCAATTCCCGCAGCCTTGATTTGATTCAAAAGCTCCGGCTTGGCCACCCACCATCCGGCGTACATGTGCACGCTCTGGGCGACCGCCTTGGGAATTTCGATCAATTGGGTCCCGGCTGCCGCCGAAAGCTTCGGGACGCTGACGCCCAAGTCGTATAGAAAAGACACTGCATAGCCCGACCAGCCGACGGCCACGGTTGAGGCGGCAAACAAGTACTCCAGGATGAGGTCCCAGCCGATGATCCAGGCGATAAATTCGCCAAGCGTCGCGTAGCCATAGGTGTAGGCGGAACCGGAGATCGGGATCATGGCCGCGAACTCGGCGTAACACAGCCCGGCAAACGCACAGGCAATCCCGGCCAGCACAAAAGACAGAACAATGCCCGGGCCGGCGAGCTCCGCTGCCGCATGTCCCGTCAGCACAAAAATGCCTGCCCCGATAATGGCGCCGATACCTAGGGTGGTCAGATTGAACGGGCCAAGGGCGCGTTTGAGGCTTTGGTCGGTCAACACCTCGGCTTGCAGGTCGGCGACGCTTCTGCGGCGAAACAAATTCATGCGGAAAGTATCAACTTCTTTTAGGCCTGCTTAATGAATTGCCCGCCATGGGAAGTCAAGCAAATGTCACCAGTTCCCCAGCGAAATGAACCGACTTTCCAATTACGCTGGCGGCGGCGGTGATTTTGGCAACAGCCGGAAGATGATAACCAGCAACACCACGACCAATATGACCACGTGGGACATCGTGGCAACCAGGACACGAAGAAAACTTTGCGCCCTGGAGGGCATTGCTTCGTC
>JBKQOA010000061.1:0-12243 GCA_052145735.1 Limisphaerales bacterium | reverse complement strand
CCCCGCCCGAGCGCCGTAAGGGGCGCAACCACGAGTGGACTCACCTCTATAACTCGGACGTGATTTCCATGCCCGACAAATGGGAATACCCGTGGTATGCCGCTTGGGATCTGGAATCGGCCAGTTGCGGCGGCTGTATGAGACGTTGCAACTGGAAATCATCAGCGTGATCGAATCGCTGGAGCAGTTGCGCGAAAGCCCGGATTACGAGCTTTGCCAGTTGGGCGGGCAAAAAGCCGGGGTACTGGATGAATTGGCTTCGGAGCGGGCCAGGCTGCTCGACCAGGAAAGCGCCGAACTGGAAAAGCAGGCGGAACGGCTGGCGGCGGAAATCAAGGAGTTGAACGGGGCGGCGGCGAGCCGGATTGGGTAAAAGGCCCAGAGTATCAGCCCGTAAATAAAAGTAGGAGACGACGTGAGGAGTCTCTAAATAATAAATCTTTTTATCGAAGAAATTTAAGCCTTGTTACCTCGGCTCCTACAGGGAGAAATTGATTTCAGACACACCCTACGGCAGGAGCTTCACGCGGTAAAAACGCTGGGTGACGGAAGCGGGCGGGGCGTCGGTGAAACCCAGGTTGAGCTGCAACGGCCCGGCAAGGTTCGAGGCGCCGGGGAGATTGCTCCAGGAATTCAACAACGACCCGGCGTAAAGGACCTGATAGCTGTATCCGGGCATGGAGCCCCAAATCAAAGCGTGACCGGCGGGAGTTGCGCCCGCGCTCAAAATCCTGAATCCCCGCGCCGGGTCAAGCTGGTCGAAGGTGCCGTTGCCCAGCGAATCGCGCAGCGCGGCGATGGGAATGACGAGAAACTCGTTGGGGTCAATGTTCGGTCCCGAACCGGCGGGGCATTGCGCGACGAGCGGGCCGCCGTTGGTCGTGATGTAGGCGGCGGCGCAGAGATAAATGTTCGTTGGCAGGTAGCCGAACGCGCCCACCAGGTCCAGGGTGCCCTCCAACGCGCCGGAGTTGGTCGGGGCTTTGGCGCAGGGCCAGTTGGTCGCGGCGTTGTTGACATACCAACTGACGTAGGTGTTCTGGCTTTCACCGGCCAGGTAAGGCTTGGTCGCGGCGACGGCGATGGTGCCGGCCTTGGCCCACGGTGCCGCCGTGGTCGCGGAGGGGAGCAACTGGTCGGAGACAAATATGAAATGATCGTTCGGCCCGTTCGTGCCGGGCGACCAGGTGGCGACGTAAAGCGTCGTGCCGCGCACCGCGCCGTAAAGCACCATGCCGCTGCTGGCCAACAGGTAGCCGGGATAATCAAACGCGCCGTCCAGCACGAAGGGCGGAATGCTGACGGTCACGGCGGGCGTGTTCGTGCAAACCGTCGCGCTCGCCGGCGAAACGCCAACGCTGTTGGACGCGACAATGAAATAGCAATGCGAGGAATTCGCCGCCAGGCCGGTGTCGGAGTAACTCGTCGAAGCCGTTTTCACAATGGTTGAACTGTCGCGGCTCACGAAATAGCTGGCCGCGCCATTGGCGGCGGACCAGCTCAAATTGATCTGGTTCGTCAGCACCGAAGTGACGATGAGATTTTGCGGCTGCGACGGCGCTTGCGGATTGCTGTTCGCGGTTACGGTGAAATTCCAATTCGCGCCGCCATTGTTGTCCCAGGTGCCGGAGCCATTGTTGAAGCAGCAGTTCAAAATCGTTGCGGTGGTCGGCACGGTTACGGTGTATTGCCACCAGTTTGAGGCGGAGTTGAACGCCATCGCGGCGTCGGGCGAGACGACCGGATTCCAATTGTTCCAGCCGAGGTGAAGGTAAACCGGATTGGCCGAGGCAATGGCGCGTCCGGTGGCGACATATTGGATCGTCACGGTATTACCGGTGACCGGCGGGGCAGGGGAGACGGTGACGGGACCGCCGCCACTGCCGCCACTGCCGTCGCCGGACCCGGTCCCCACCCAAACGTGCTGGATTGGCGTCTTGAAGGTGTTGCCATACTTGTCGGTCGCGCTGACGTAGTAATCCACGAACGCGTTGGAAATGCCGGTGACGTAGGCGTAATAATAATCCGCCTGGTATTGCGGCGTGTAGCCGCTGGAATTGGTGGCGTAGCGATACGTCATGCCGGTGGCCTGCCAGACACCCGCGAGCGGGCCACCAGCGTAGGTCTTGAACTGGTCACTGGTGGGTGGATTCGTGCCGTCCACCCGAAGCATCAGGCTGACATTGGTGATGCCGGAAACGTCGTAGGCGTAAGTCCAGATCCAGAAATCGGAATTTTGCTCAACCGTGACTTTATAGCCGTATTGCACGCCGTAGTTGGTGCCGCCGGGATTCCAGGGAGACCGTTGCGGGAGAAAAACCGTCGGCGGCGTGGTGTCGGCTGTGGGATTGGCGGCGATGACGGAATCCACATTCCGGCAGGCATTGGACTGCGCGACGATGGCGCGCTCGCATTCATCGCCGTTGCAGCCGTAATACATGAAGCCGCTGTCGAGGCTGGCACAACAGTAATGCCAGCCGAGTTCCACGGCGTTGGGCGTGCCGGAAAAACTGCCCGGATCACGCACCTGATCCACGTTCGGCGTGAGGCTGGAAATCTGCTGCGCGGTTTCAACCCGGTTTTCCGTGGCGATGATGACGCGCCAGTTGTCACCCTTGCTGGTGACGCCGAGGCTGGGGTCAACAACGTTGTTGCCGCTGCTGTCGGTATAGCTGGGCGGCCAGTTCCAGTTGATGAAACTCGGCGAGCCGAAATCGCTGTCGGCAAAAACCCAGCCGCCATCCTCGACGTGAACCACATCGCTGGTGTCTGGCGGAAAATCGGCGATGAATTGCTCGATGGTCGTCGGTTCATAGCCATCCAAAACAGCGGTGCTGGCCATCTGGCCGACCCATTCGTTGTAATAGGAATAACCGCCGCTCCAGGCGTTGTCGCCGTCATGCGCGCACAAGACGAGCGCCGGTTTGGCCGGATCGTTGCGCGCGGCAATCGGCGCGATCTGCCCCAAATCCCAGGTGCTGTAACTGTCGTCCCAGCCGAACACCTGGTCGCTCGGCGCCAGAATGATTTCGCTGGCCGTGCCGGTGTTCGGGTCAACATAGCGGGCGTAGTGCAGTTGAAATCCAAACGGCATTACCTGGGTTGGCGAGCAGCCGCGCGCAATGCTGGTGCGCTGGTAATTCCCGGCACCTTGCGCGGGATTCAACTGGTCGGCGGGGTTGGGCAGGTCGCACATCTCGCCGCCGGAGCCGGTGACGATGGGCATGTCCGGGCAGGTGCGCGCGAGATGATTATTCGCCACGACCGTCCACGCGATCCCCACTTTGTTAAGAATGGGAATCATGTGTTCGGAGAAGCACGTCTCGGCGGGAAAATAGCCGCGCGAGAGCGGCACGCTGGTGCCCCAGCAAATCTGCATCTGCCGCTGATGGAGGCGCAGTTCCATTTCGAGCGTCTCGTCGCTGACGAGTGGCGCAAGCGCGTGATGATAGGTGAAATTCACCAGGTCCATGCGCGGCTTGCCGCCGCTGGTCGTCCAACCGCGCGCGGTCGCGTTGCCGTTATTCCAGCCGCTGCCGTAACCAAGCTGGCCGGCAACGGCGAGGCTCTGGACATTTTCCATGAGCGCGCCGGAATAATTCACCTGCGCGCCGGCGTTGGGATAGCCGAGCAGGCCGCTGATGGTGGTGCTGGGTTCGGCCTGATAGGCGTTTACCCGGTCGGCCTCGCCGAAAATGGTGCTTAAGACCTCCGGCGCGGGATCCGGCCGGCCGGCATTTTGCTGTTGGATGGTGTCCCAGGCATTTTCGTAATGGTCGGTGCCGTAGTTGCGCCGGTCGGGCCAGTAAATGGGCTGATGCAGGTGCCAGAGCCAGGTGGTGTGAACCGTGTTCGTGCTGCCTGGCGCCAGCGCTTGTGACAGCAACAGGAAAAGGCAGCACCCAGCCAGGCAAGAGATGAACTTCATTATTCTTGCCTTATTATACACGAACATGTCCCGTTTACCTACCGCACAAATATGTGGTGGAACAGAGGCTGTTTTAAGCTGATAATGAACGGGAAAGCGCAAATGCAGATATTGACGAACGGCGGCATCAACTTTATCCCGGCGTGTTATTAACTGAACAACCATCTCGCATAAGCGTTGCAACTCCCGCCTCATTGTGAATTTAAATTCTTTCCGCCGTCCGGTTGTTTCAAAATCCTGGCTCCGCCGTCTGGCCGGCGCGGGCTTGTTGCTCGGCCTGGGCCTGGCGGGCGTCAGTTCAGCGCGGGCCGAGGCGATGCTGGAGTTGTTTCAGATGACCTGGCCGCAGGTAACGCAAAAGATGCCGGAGATTGCCGAGGCGGGGTATGACAGCTTGTGGCTGCCGAATCCGGCCAAGGGAAATAGCGGCGCGTATTCCATCGGCTACGATGCGTTCGACCCGTTTGACCTGGGCAGCACCAATCAACAGGGCACGATTGCCACCCTGTATGGCACACAGGCGGAGTTGATCCAGATGGTCGAAACCGCCCACCGGTTCGGCATCCGCGTTTATTTCGACAACGTGATGAACCACCGGGCAGTCACCGTGCCCGGCTATCCCGGTTCCGGCACGCCGACGAATTATTATCCCGGTTTGATCCCGCAGGATTTTCATCTGCAAACCGTTTCCGGCGGTTATCAAAACTGGCCATCGGTTGGAGACCCGTATTGGTGCACTGTGTCAGTCGTGGAAAACCAGCCACTGCTGGGTTTGTGCGATCTGGCCAACGAACCGGGCACGGTCAATTGGAACTTTGGCAACAACATCGGCGACACCATCGCCAAGCCGTATTTTGTCCGGTTTCCGGGCCGTCCGGATTTGTACATGGACACCAACGGCCCCTTGTTGGGCATCGGCTGGGGCGGCGCGGGCTGGCGGCCCTTCGACGGCAATGGCCAGCCGGTGCCGGAAGACGTGTCAATGTATCTTTGCCGGGCGGTGGCGTGGACGCTTTACATGACCAAGTGCGACGGTTTCCGGCTCGACGCGGTGAAGCACGTGCCGGTGGACTTTTTTGGCGCGGAAACCGGCCAGACGGATGACCCGTCCTTTATCGGTTACGCCGGCGCCATCCAGGCGATGTATGATTACGTCCACGGCTACGGCAACAACGTCACCGGCAACGGTTATATGGAGACCGATGGCAATCGCAACAGCCTGTTCAACACCGAGGCGCCGCGCAACGACGCGATGATTTTCGGCGAATACATCCCGGCAGCGCTGTCTGCGGGCGCCGACTATTATGACTATCTCAATTCGGGCATGCGCCTGTTGAATCAACCGCTTTACCAGCAGATGATCAATGTGTTCACCTACGGGGCGACCATGGGCAAAACAGACGACAGTCATCCCGGCATGGACAGTCGCGATTATGCGCCCAACTGGTCCAATTGCGACGGCAACGGCAATTTCAGCATGGCGCAGGCCGTCAACACGCCGCAAACGCAGGACGGCAGCACTTGCTGTCCCCCCAATCAGGGAATGGAGGATGCGTATTTCTTCATGCACGAAGGCTTGCCGATGGTTTATTCCGATGGCTTCAACCACAACACCGGCGGCGGCACGCCGATTGTTTCCTATGCCAATTACCTCGGCGAGTTTGGTGACAACTCCATGCCGGACGTGATGTATCTCCACAACCAACTGTCCCGCGGCGGCACCCGTTCGCGCTGGAGCGATCAGAACATCGTCGCTTTCGAGCGCTATGATTATCGCGAAGTGCCCAACGACAACAACCAAGCCTACACCAATGCCAATGCGACCGTCGTTCTGTTCGCCATGAACGACAAGACCAGCTTTCCCGGCGACATCACCTTTGATGACGGTGTCGGCCAGATCTGGGACGGGTACTATGGCGGACTTCCGATCTCCAACTCGAAAGGTCAGGGCCTGGTGGTCGGCTTTCCGCCGGGTTCAGTGCTGGTGCAACTGGCCAGTTCTTCACCCACGGGCGGGCGGGCTTATCAGAAATTACTGGTGCATGGCGCCACGACGAGCTGGTATGACGCCACCAATTCAGCAAACGCCGCCGCCCCGACCCAGCGGCTGATTTATGTCGGCCCCACCGCCGCCGCCCCCGCCGGCCAGACTTTGGCCCCGGGCGGCGGCGCGATTGAACTGAACCTTCCCAGCGGCTCCTGGGTCATGTATGGCTACCAATGGCCGGAGGCGAGCTGCGCCAATCCTTCGACGAACGCCATCATCCTCCGCCAGGGTGGCGTCGAAGTGCCGCACATCACGGTTTATCGCACCGACGGACCGAATGGCGACCCGGGCTACAATCCGCTGTTCCCATTTAAAATGCGCGGCAGCGTAAATCCCTACGGCAACGTCATCGGCGGCGCGAACGTGTCGAACCTGACCTACGCGATAGACGTGCCCATCGTGACGAATGCGAATTTTGACATCATCGTCCGCAGCGATGCCTCCTGCTCGAACACGCTGGTCAAGCTGGACGGCGGCATTGACCTCAACAGCCAGATGGGACTTGGCCCGACGATCAGTTCCGGTCTGGCCCCGACGAACTTTCTTGATCTGCGCGACAACCCTCCCGGCTACGCGGACGATGTTTTTCTCGGTTACGAACAGACCGCGTTTCAATTTCGCAACGGTCCGGAGAAATTCGCCGCGCGAAACAGTTTGAGCAACAATATCGTTTCGTCGGGTGCGGAAACCTACTATTACACGGTGGGCGGCACGACCAGCGTCGTCTCCGGGTCCGGCTACGGGCAATCCATTACGAACCAGACGGCGACCTGGGTTCTTCACGATCCGACGAACAGCGTCACGTCGCAAAGCCCGAATCCGCCGAGTCAGCGCAATCCGTTAAGCCCAAACGCCGGCCAGGCCGTGGACATCTGGGTCCAGGTTGCCTATTCCTTCCAAATCAACACCTGCTTTATTTACTACACCACCGACGGCTCGAATCCTGAAGGCGCGTTTGGATCGGGCAAAGGCACGACGCAGGTGGTGCAGGCGTTCTATGTCAACCGCGATAGCTTGACGAACAACACCGAGTGGTGGAAGGGAACGATTCCGGCGCTGGCGAACGGCACGCAGGTGCGTTACAAGGCTGCTTTGTTTTACGGCGGCAGCGTTTATGCCGGCCAGAGCATCCCGACGATTTCCGACGCGGAGACATCCGGCTCCAAGCTCTACGGCCTGACCCAGAATGCCATCACCAATTTCAATCCCACCACGGCCACGGTCTGGTTGCACAACGACTTGAACCCCGCCAACACCGTCACCGGCCTGCAATCCGGTTTCCATATCGTCCGCGCGCGGACGTTCCTGCCGCGCCCGGGCCAGTCGAGCGTTTACAACACGTTTCTACAGACGTTTTATTACGACGGCGCGCTGCCCGCCGGGGCGATTGCCTATCCGAACAATGGCGACACCGTCGGCAGCGCCAGCTACACCGTGGTCGTGCGCGCCGACAGCAGCGTCACCGGCGTGGATTTCAACATTCAAGACAGCTATGCAGGCAACGACGACACCGTCACCGGCGAAAGCAATGGGAACGGCAATTCCAACGGCGTGCCCGTGTTTGTCAGCGCTGCCGCCGTCAGTCCCGACCCGACCATCAGCGCCCGGTATCCGAATTATCCGCAAGAATTCCGTTTCAATTATGTGAACGTGCCCGCCAGCGGCACCGCCACCATCACCGTTCGGCTCAAGACTTTTTCGACGGGCGTTTATACCAACCGGCTCACGACGCTGACCAGCACGGTCAATACTTTGGGGCCGCTGCAGTATGTCGAGATTTCCAGTCCGGCAACCGACGGCACCGTGGTACCGATGGGCGCCAACACCACTTACATTGTCCAAGCCTGCTTCACCGCCAGTTTGACGACGAGTGACACCTCCCTGTTCAGCATCTACCTCAACGGCGTGTTGCAGCCAAGAAACAACTATACCATCCAGGCGTCCGGCTGCGGCTACGGGTTGCGCTCGTTGTTTTACAACTGGACCGCCAGTTCGCCCGGCACCACGGTCGGAACCAATCTGCTCCAGGTTGTTTATTCCAACAGCGTGACCACCGTGACTTTGAGCGACACCCGGACGGTCATTGTGCCGCCGCCCTTGGTAATTTCCGGCCTCGCCAACGACAATCAGCTTCTGCTGTGGAACAGCGCGCCGGGTGTGAACTATCAAGTGCTGGCCACCACCAATCTGGCCCAGCCCTTCCAACCCATCAGTGGCACGATTCCGGGCCAGGGGTCCACCACCTCCTTCTACGACGCGAACCCGGCGCCGCAAAAATTCTACGAGATCCAGATGGTGCAATGATGCGCCGAAAATAATTCAATGAAAAACATCCTCCGACTCTTGCTGGCCGCGGTCTGTCTGGCCCCGGGCGTTTCCGCCCGGGCTTCACTCGCGACCGTCTGGCACATTCCCGACGACAACTGGGATTTGCCCGGCATTAACATGCGAAATCCCGAATTTGAAATCAGGACGAACACCACCGTCACGGTTTACACCGGCCTGTGGAAGTGGAACAGCGGCGTGCAGATCGCCAACCAGACCGGCGGCACACTTTTTTATAAAGGTGCAAGCCAAAACACCTGGAGCACCAGCGGGCTGACCTGGTTGACCAACACCACCGCCAACCAGTATTGGCAGGCGTCGTTCAACACCGCCAACATCGGAGCGGACAACGTGGTTCAATATTACTTCCTGCTGACGTTCGACGGTTCCAACGGCGTCACCAACACCTGTCTTTACGGCGGCGATGGCGTTTACAGCACGACCGGTTTCACCAACGTGGCGGCCGCGAGTCCGTTCACGATTCGCAACCGGCCCGCGTGGCTGTTTCATGGCGGCAACCGGGTCGTCACGGCCAATGCCAATGGGACCACTTCGACCGTTAGTTTCTGGATCGAAATCGGTTACCAGTCCAAGGACAGCAGCGTGCGCTGGGCCGACAACGCCTGCATTTATTACACCACCGACGGCTCAACGCCGTCCGGGTCGCTCGGCATTGGCAGCGGCACGACACAAGTGATGCCGATGAGTTACGACCACGAACAGGACAACTCCAGCATCGCCGGCAACGCCATGTGGTGGGTGGGCACGGTGACGAACCTGCCGGATTACACCGCCATCAACTACAAGATCGGCGTCTGGAACAGCGCCAACGGCGAGGAAAAATTCGCGGATTACAATGCCGGCACGGCCAACACTGTTTTCAGTTTTTCCAACGGCGCCACCACCGGCACCAACGGCGTCCCGGTGCTCACCGTGGACGGCATGAACGCGGATTACACCACCGAACATCTGTTTGTGGATGAAGTGGCGGGCGACTCGATTCCCGTCACCGTTTTGTTTTCGCCGAACACCAATAACGTCGTCGAAGCGGATGTGTATTCCGATTTGAACCGCCGCAGTTTTGTCTCGACCCCCACGCTGGACGCCAACGGCAACCCGACCGAGGAAGGCATTTATCCTCCGAACGGCAACTACATCGCCACGGGCGACGACACCCATTATTACAAGGCCTACGCGATGACCGCCGTGGGCGGGGGCCAGTACGCGCTGACACTTTACGCCACGAACTGCGGCGCGTATCGCCTAACCGCGCGTTACAAGGTGGCCGGCAACACCAACTGGTTCTGGTATGGCCTCCGCGACCATTGCCTCGTCGTGACGCCGACCCGGGCGCGCAACATCGTGATGTATGAGTTGAACGCGATGAACATTGACGCGCAGAGCACCAGTGAGAGCGACCGGAGCACCTTCACCGATCTGTACAACGGCCCCGGTTCGCGCCCCTACGATCCGGTGACGAACCGTTTCAACCTGAACTACGTCCAAAACCTCGGCGTGAACTGGCTCTGGTTCCAGCCGATTCACCCGATTGGCATCCTCGACCGGCAGCCCGATCCGAACACCGGCCTGCCTTACCCGGTCGGCAGTCCGTATTCGATTAAAAATTTCTTCCAGGTCAATCCGCTCTTGAGCAAGGCCAACACGCGCGCCGCGGCGATGCAGGAGTTCACCAATTTCGTGGCCGCCGCCAACGCCGCCGGCATCAACGTGATGCTGGACGAGCCGTTCAGCGACTCCGCCTGGGACTGCGAGCTGGACAACGTCGGCACCAATTACTTCGCCCCCAACGGGCAGCCGACGGACCTCATTGTCAACGATCAGCCGCTGTTTTATTCGCGCACCAACGAATACGACCAGCGCGCCACCAGCGCGTCCGTGCAGACGGTGGCGCCGGACCGATACGATTTCGGCAAGTGGACGGATGTGGCCCACATTTACTCCGGCCGCTATGCCGCGCTGGTGCCCAACGCGGCGCAATCCGGCAATTACCTGAGCGAAGCCGACTGGTTCGACTATTCCATCGGCAACGAGAACGGTACGGGCACCGGCAACGGGCATTTCGACCCGGTCACGCAAAATGTCTGGCGCTATTTTTCCGACTGCCTGCTTTACTGGCTCGACCAAACCGGCTGCCCAAGCAACACGCCGCCGAACCTGACCTGCAACAAGGGCATCGGCGGTCTGCGCGCGGACTTCGGCCAGGGCCTGCCACCGCAGTGCTGGGAATACATCATCAACAAGGTCCGCTGCCGGAAATGGGATTTTGTGTTCATGACCGAATCGCTGGATGGCGGCAATGTGACCTACCGTTCGAACCGCCAGTTTGACGTCCTCAATGAAAATCTCATTTACGATCTGGAATCCGCCGCCGTGGCGGGCGATTATCGCAATGACTTTGACGCGCGGCGCACGGCTTACGGCCAGTCGTTGGTCCTGCTCAATAATGATTCGCACGATGAGCAAAGTTACGCCGACCCGTTTGAGGCGCTCATTCGCTACATGGCCTGCAGCACGATTGACGGCGCGCCGATGACCTGTTACGGCGAAGAACTCGGCGTCTCGACCTATTTCGGTTTTGACGAGTACCAGTTGAATTTTGGCAAGACGATTCCGAATTTCATGGTCTATAATGATCTTCAGCCGATCTGCAATCCGGCCAACCGCAATTTCGGCCTCGACCAGCTTGTTCCCGTTTATGCCGCCATCAACCAGGCGCGGCAGTTCAGCGCCGCGCTGCGCAGTTCCAACCGTTATTACCTCAACCAGATTGGCAGCGAGACGCCGCAGCCTTCGATTTTTTCCGTGGCGAAATACCAGACCGCCAACGCCCTGCCGAATTTCAGTGACGTGGTGTTTGCCTTCACGACACTCGACCGCAACAACACGCAGTTTGGAACTTTTGATGTGAACATCACCCAGAACGGCTCGAACCTGTTCGGCATCCAGCCGGACCGGCTTTACAACGTCAAAAACATCGCTGCCTACCTGGGCGCCGAACCGAACCGCCGGAATGACTGGCTATGGAACGGTGGCACTGGCGGAATCGCCGGCAGCAACCTTCTGGCCCACGGCGTTTACGTCTCGCTCAATCCCGTGCCGACGAGCAATGTCGGTTGGACGAATGCGCCGTTCGAAGCGCAGTATTTGAAACTCTACGACGTGACGCCGCCGCCCACGCCGTCCGTGCCCGGCATCGGGACAACGAACGGTTATGTCATCGGCAACAGTGTGACGTTCAGTTGGCCCGCCGTGAGCGATTCCCAAGGCGGCATCAGCGGCTATTATGTCGTCGTCGGCACTTCACCCGGCGGTTCCGATGTCTTTAGCGGTATCGTCACCGGCACGTCCTTGACCGTGACGGACAATTTCGGCGCGCACCTCTATGCGGAGGTCAGCGCTATCAATAACGCCGGCATTCAGGGCGCGGCCAGCGCCAGCAGCTCCGGCGTGGTTTTGATTGACCCGGCTTGGATTCCGGTCGCCAGCATGGAAAACGGCAGTGTGCTGAACTGGACCAGCGTTTCCGGCAAGGTTTATCAGGTCTGGTCCACCACCAATCTTTCCGTTTCCTTTTTGCCGCTCGGTGGCGCCATCACCGCATCCGACTTCACGACCAGCTACACGAACAATCCCAGCGTCCCCACCCGCTTTTACCGGGTGGGCCTGTCCCCGTAGCATTGCTCCTGCCAGCCCACACCGCATAAACATGCGATAGAATTCAGGGGCAAAATATACTAACATTTTGCAAACCTTATAACTTACAATTATGAACGCAAAAACCAGGTTGGTTCTCATTTCTTTTGCAGTGTTCCTGTCATTTTCGGTTCGGGCGCAAATCATCGCTGCCGACAACGCGGGCAATTATTCTACGTGGGGTCTTGGCAACAGCAGTGGCAGTCAGGCCAATATGGGTTTCGGCTTT
>JBKQOA010000060.1:0-9984 GCA_052145735.1 Limisphaerales bacterium | reverse complement strand
GCGCCCGGCATAGGCGGATTTGAGTTCGAACCCGCGGTCCACGCCTTGGAAAACAAAGCGTTGGAATTCAAAAGAACCGTGCCCGTAAGGATCCTTGACGCTTTGCAATCCCGCTTCGCCATGCAGTTTATATTCCACCGCCGCCCGCACTATGGCGGAGTCCGTCAGAGCCGAAAATTCCCTCGCCCGGGCTTTTTGAAAATCGGGGAAGAAGTATTCAACGAGTGGATTGGATGATTTGTGAATGTCCACGTAGAACAATTTTATCTGTTCATCATATTCCGGCTTGGGCATGGCTCCGATGGTCGCGAGGCGCGAAAACATCGGCTGCATTTCGCGCACCAGTTTGAGAAATCCCTCACTGGTTCCGCCCGCAGCCTTAACAATCGTTGGCCAGGCATTGGTGTCCGGCTGTCCGCCATCTCCCCAATCCTCAAAAACATCACGAAAGCTGTCCAGCACTTTGGCATCGTTACCGGGATACTTCTTGCGCAATTCCAAGGTTCTCGCCTCCACCCAATCGGAGAAGCAATGAGCTTCCGTGGTGGCAACGGCATTGGCCATCGTGCCCCGGGGCGGGGCCGCATCGAATCCGTCCACCAACGCCTTCAACGTTTCCGGAGAAAACCGGCCGAAATTTGCCGCCACGGTGCAATGGACGATGGTTTCAGAGGCGAATTGAACCAGCACTGCAATCAGACTGTTGTCCCGTGAACCATTCCGGGCCAGCGTGCAGGCCGCGAGCAAATCATCGCGGGCGTCGGCTTGACGGTCATTTTGCAGGTCCCAGATTGCCCGCAACTGCGCCATTTGGACGGTCGCCTTGACGCGGCTCAAGTGGGGAAGCAACGTGTGCGGCCCGGCGCTCCAATCAATGCCCCAATCACAAGGCACCGTGGTATGTGCCGCCTGACGCACCAATTTGAACTCGCCGTCGGACTGGCTGATGAGTTCGCCGAACCGTGCCGGGAGTTTCTGGCCCTGCCATTGATTGGTGAACAGGTAATCATGGTCTGCCGGGGACAAATCTGACGCGGCCAGGAAGGCCTGATAATAGAGCAGCGCCGGATTGATGTCCGTGCGGAACGGCTCGCCGCGCGCGGCAGGCAGGGTTAAAATCAGCAAAGCCAGGCAGGTGAATTTTGCGGTTTTCATAATGGTTTTCCGAATGTGCATCTGCCCGTTAATAACGGAAGCAAGCCGAAAGGTTCATTTTTTCTGAGGATAATTGGCTGGAAGGCAACGAGCGCCACCGCGCTTTAACACTCTGTTTTTTGTAGGAGCCGAGGTGACGAGGCTCAAATCTTTTCGGGAATGGGCATTAATTCAGAGCCTCCTTACGTCGGCTCCTACTTTGCAACAGGCTGCTAGCAACGTTTTGCCAGTTCCTGCCACAGATGCGCGCTCATGGCCTGGCCTTTGGCGAAACAATCGAGGTTGAATTTTTCGTTCGGCGAATGGGCGTTGCCGTCCGGCAAACCCAACCCCAGGAGCAGCGAATCGGCGCCGAGGATTTTTTTGAAATCGTTGACGATGGGAATCGAGCCGCCTTCGCGCATCAGCACCGGCTGGCAGCCGAACGCGGCTTCGAGAGCGCGCAAGGCCGCCTGCGCCTCGCGGCTTCGTGGCGAAACCAAGTACGCCTCCGCGCCGTGGCCGGCCTCGATGTCCAGTTGCACCGTCGGCGGACAGATTTTGCGGAGATAATCGCACACGACTTTGCGGATTATTGCGGGTCTTTGGTTCGGCACCAGGCGGCAGGTTATTTTCGCCCGCGCCCAAGCCGGCACGATCGTCTTGCTGCCTTCACCCTGGTAGCCGCTGGTCAGGCCGTTGATTTCAAACGTCGGGCGCGCGCTGCGCTGTTCGGTTGGCGTGAAGCCGCGTTCGCCAAATAATTTTTTGACGCCGAGCAGTTTCTGAAGGTCGCGGTCCTTGATGGGCAACCGGGCGAATTGTTTCCGTTCGTAGGCCGAAAGCGGCGCGACGTTGTCATAGAAACCCGGAATGGTCACGCGGCCGCTGGTGTCGCGGAGTTGTGCGAGCAGCCGGGCGAGGGCCATGGCCGGATTTTCCACGGACCCGCCAAAAACACCGGAGTGCAAATCGCGCGCCGGGCCGCGCACCGTGATTTCAAACGCGATGATGCCCCGCAGCGAGTAGGCCAGCGCGGGATGTCTGGGGCTGGGGATGTCGGTGTCGGAGACGACCACGGCATCGCAGCGCAGTTCCGCGCGGTGCGTTTTGAGAAATTTTGCGAGGTTCGCGCTGCCGACCTCCTCCTCGCCTTCGATGACAAACGTGAGGTCGCAGGGCAGGGGAGTGCCGGTCTGGAGATACGCCTCGACAGCCTTGAAATGCGCGAAGTTCTGACCTTTGTTGTCCATGGCGCCGCGGGCGTAAATCGAACGGCCGACGATGCAGGGTTCGAACGGCGGCGATTTCCACAAATCCAGCGGTTCGGGCGGCTGGACATCATAGTGGCCGTAAATCATGAAGTGCGGTTTGTGCGGTCCCCTGGCCCGTGGCGTTTTGGCAACAACGATAGGATGACCGGCGGTGGGGCAGAGGCGCGCGTCGAGGCCGATTCGCCGGCAATGGTCCACGAGCCAGCCGGCGCAGTCGCGCAAATCCTTTTTGTGCTGCGGTTGCGCGGAGACGCTGGGAAAGCGGAGGTAATCGCACAACTCGGCCACGAAGCGGGCTTGGTTGCGTTTCAGGTAATCGAGCACGACTTGCATGGCGTCTAGTTAATCCGCGAACGGCGCGCTTGCCAAAACAAAACTTGTGGGGCGGACACACCGCCGGCTTGACAACGCGAAGGCCGATGGTTCAGCCTTGGACGGAGCAACAATATGAAACCCTCCGAACTTTTTGGCGTGGTGGTCCGGGTGACCGGTTTTCTGGTCATCCTCTACAGCCTGTGGAACCTGTTGGCAGGTTTTGACAACATCATCGAAAACCTGCTGCAATTGAATCAGGACAGCGACAGCGGCTCGCCTTCCACGCTTTCGTATTTTGTCTTCGGCCTGCCGGGGCTGGTGCTGGGCGTCCTTTGTTTTCTCCTGGCCGACGGGATTGTCAAACTGGCCTACCGCGACACTTCGCATTGACACAACGCCCTTGCGGGACCCGGTTGCCCGGCGGCTTGATACGATTTAACTGGTTTAAGGAAAGGTTCCGGCGCAAACTCTGGTATGAGGAATATAAAGTCAACGCAACGGATTGGCCGGCAACCGCTGGAAACCGGCCAAACCTGGCGCATGGCGGAACTGAATCTCCGCGTGGGACTGGTTGGCAAATTGCTGGTGCATTACAAACTGGCCAAGCCCGATGCCGTCAGGTCTTCCAATTCCGTCAGCCCCATAGCGTCCGTGGAAAAATATCTGAAAAAGAACAAGGCGGTCCTGGTTCAGGAATAGTCCACGCAACGAAAAATCACCACGCCCGGTCGTATTGAACGGGCGTCTTCAGTGAATCTTTCCGCCCGAGGACCCGGGCGGCCTTCAGCGGCCAGTACGGCTCACGCAAAAATTCCCGCGCCAGCAGCACCAGGTCGGCGCGCCCGTTGCGGATGATCTCGTCGGCATGAGTCGGCTCGGTAATGGAACCGACCGCCGCGGTGGCCATGCCGGCCTCGCGCCGGATCCGTTCCGCAAACGGCACCTGGTAGCCGGCGCCAACGGGAATCTTTGCGTGCGGCACAGTTCCGCCGGAACTGCAATCAATCAAATCCACGCCCGCCGCCTTCAACCGCCGCGCCAGCTCGATGCTTTGCCCGATGTCCCAGCCGCCTTCCACCCAGTCCGTGCAGGAAATCCGCACCGTCAGCGGCAATGGGTCCGGCCAGACTTGCCGGACGGAGCGGGTGGTCTCCAGGAGAAAGCGGATGCGATTCTCAAAACCGCCGCCGTACTGATCCGTCCGCTGGTTGGTGAGCGGCGAAAGGAATTCGTGGCTCAAATAGCCGTGGGCGGAATGCAGTTCCAGCCATTCGCAGCCGGCGGCCAGCGCGCGTTTCGCCGCCGCCACAAAGTCATTTTGCACGCGGACAATGTCCGCCGCGGTCATGGCGCGCGGGACCTTGTTCAAATCGCCGCCGAAGGCCAGGGGACTGGGCGCCAGCGTGGGCCAGCCACCGGCATCGTCGGCCAGGTGCGCACCGCCTTCCCACGGACGCGCAGCGGACGCCTTGCGACCGGCGTGGGCGATCTGAATGCCCGGCACCGCGCCGTGCTGTTTCAGGAAGCGATTGATGCGGGCAATCGGTTCGACTTGTTGATCCGACCAGAGGCCGGCGTCGCCGGGCGTTATCCGGCCTTCGGGCGAAACGGCCGTGGCCTCGGCGATGACCAGTCCCGCGCCGCCGACCGCGCGCGAGCCCAGATGAACCAGATGCCAGTCCGTGGCCGTGCCGTCTTCGGACGAATACTCGCACATGGGCGACACGCCGATGCGATTGCGCAACGTGATTGATTTTATGGTGAGGGGTTGGAACAAATGCGGTGGATTTGGATTGCTGCTCATGGCGGCAACAGTATAAGGCCAAATGCTTAAAAGGCAAAAACGACACTTTGCCGTGTTAATTCGTGTCCATTTGTGGTGGAGATAACGGCAAATTTCCTTTTCTTCACGTGCTTTCCGGCTATCCTGTTTCGACGGAACGTCAGAGGTGGCACGTGGCGGGTGGCCGGTGACATGAATCACACGCCAGCAACCTCTTGTCACTTGTCACCCGACACCCGACACCGGTTTTTAAAAGAATGGACGCAGCGCACATTAGAAATTTCAGCATCATCGCCCATATTGACCATGGGAAGACGACGCTTTCCGACCGTCTGCTGCACCGCACCGGCACCATCTCGACGCGCGACATGGAGGACCAGTTGCTCGATTCCATGGACCTGGAAAAGGAGCGCGGCATCACCATCAAGGCGCACCCGGTCACGATGCTCTACAAAGCCAAAAACGGCGAGACGTACGAGTTGAACCTGATTGACACGCCGGGGCACGTGGATTTTTCCTACGAGGTGTCGCGCAGCTTGAGCGCGTGCGAAGGGGCGTTGCTGGTGGTGGATGCCGCCCAGGGCGTCGAGGCGCAAACGGTCGCCAACGTCCACCTGGCGATGAAGCAGGAACTCACCATCATCCCCGTCATCAACAAGATTGACCTGCCGCACGCGGACGTCGCCCAGGCGAAACAGCAGCTTGAAGACATCCTGGCCATTCCCGGCGACACGGCGATTCCGTGCAGCGCCAAGGAAGGCATCGGTATTGATGAAATCCTGGAGGCCATCGTCGCGCGCATCCCGCCGCCTAGGCCGACCGGCGCGCCATCGTTGCAGGCGCTGGGCTTCGATTCCTATTTCGACACTTACAAGGGCGTGGTCACGCACGTGCGGGTGTTCAACGGCGAGTTGAAGGCCGGCCAGCATGTGAAACTTTTTCATTCCGGCAAAAACGTGGAGATCAAGGAAGTCGGCAGTTTCAATCCCAAACCTTACGTCCGGGAAAAACTGCAAGTGGGCGAGACGGGTTATTTCACCGCGAACATCAAAAGCCCCAAGGAAGTGATGATGGGCGACACGGTGACGGATGCGCGGAACCCGTCGGGCGTGCTGCCGGGATTCAAGGAAATCCATCCGATGGTGTTCAGCGGGATTTACCCCATCAACACGGCGGATTACGAGCATCTCAAGGTGAACATGGGCAAGCTGCAGCTCAACGACTCGGCGTTTGTGTACCAGGCGGAGACGTCAGTGGCGCTGGGTTTCGGTTTCCGATGCGGCTTCCTCGGCCTGTTGCACCTGGAAATCGTGCAGGAACGTCTGCGGCGCGAATACGGCATGGACATCATCGCCACCTATCCGAGCGTGATTTACCGCGTAACGATGTCGGACGGAACGGTCAAGGAGATCGACAACCCGGTGTTCCTGCCGGAACCGAATTACATCCTGAAAATCGAGGAGCCGACAGTGAAGGCGTTCATCATCTGTCCGAACGAAAACATCGGCGACATGATGGCTTTGATTT
Source organism: Limisphaerales bacterium (assembly GCA_052145735.1). Lineage (GTDB taxonomy): Bacteria > Verrucomicrobiota > Verrucomicrobiia > Limisphaerales > UBA11358 > UBA11358. The sequence continues at coordinate 3,951 of JBKQOA010000060.1, read as the reverse complement.
CCGAGAAACGCGGGGTGCTGGACGACACGGAGACGCTGGACGCGCGGCGGGTGATGATGACGACGATACTGCCGCTGAACGAAATCCTGATTGATTTCCATGACCGCATCAAGAGCATGACGCGCGGGTACGGCTCGATGGATTACGAGCACGCGGGTTACCTGGAATCCGACATGATCAAGCTGGACATGCTGGTGAACGGCGAGGTGATGGATGCGTTTTCGTCAATCGTGCACCGGTCGAAGGCGGAAGGCCGGGGACGGGCGCTGGCCGAGAAGCTCAAGGAAGTGATTCCCCGACAGCAGTACCAGGTAAAAATCCAGGCGGCCATCGGCGGAAAGATTGTGGCGTCCGAGCACGTGAGCGCGTTGCGCAAGGACGTGACGGCGAAGTGTTACGGCGGTGACATCACGCGCAAACGGAAACTGCTGGAGAAGCAGAAAGAAGGCAAAAAACGCATGAAATCCATCGGGAGCGTGAATATTCCCCAGGAAGCATTCATTGAGGTGCTCAAGGCCTAGAGTTATGAATTTTGAATTGCGAATGAACTGCCGGCGGGTATTGGTGTCTTTAACTCAACACTCAAAATTTAAAATCCCAAATTAACATGACTTTCCGCTGGTTCTATTCCAAAACCGTCCGTGAGGCGTGCGCGATGCGCAAGCACGTGGAACGCCTGCTGTGCGCACAGCGCGACATCCTTGCGCCGGCAGCGCTTGGCGCCGTGACTCTGGCGCTGAACCAGTTGCGGGACACCGTTGCGGCGGGGGAAAACATCGGCAAAATCCGGCTCAAGATGGACGAGCTGGATTTTGCCGCGAACAAGTGGCTCAAGCCGTATCCGAACGCCATGTGGCGCGAAAACGTCGAGGTGCTGCTCGTGGCGATTGCCGTGGCGATGGCCATCCGCACGTTTTTCCTGCAACCGTTCAAAATCCCGACCGGCTCGATGCAGCCGACGCTTTACGGCGTCACCTCCATGCCCGACTTGAGCCGCATCAACATCGGTTCCGAGGACCGGGCCAGGATTCAAGCTCAGATCAGCGAACAGATTCAACAGCGGAACAAAATGAACATCCCGACCGGCTGGCAACGAATCAAGGAATGGTTTGAGGGAATATCCTACCTGCACGTCGTGGCCGAAGCGGATGGGGAATTGCAGGCCATCGAACCGCCGGTGCACTTTTTGATTTTCAACATCAAACAGACCCTGGTCATCGGCGGGCACGCTCAAACCATTTGGTTTCCACCCGATTACGGCGAGGAGCCGTTGGAAGCGCGTGCCGGCTACGGCCTGCGGCTGGAAGGACAACGCGTAAACCTGTTTGAAGGGCATGTTTTCCACCTGGGCGACGACGTTATAAAAATGAAGGTGAGCGCTGGAGACCATCTGTTTGTGGACCGGCTCAGTTACAATTTTCGCAAGCCGCAACGCGGTGAAATCGTCGTTTTCGCCACCGCGGGAATCGCCGAGGACCGTCGGGAGTCGTGGCGGATACCGGGCGACCAGTTTTACATCAAGCGTCTTGTGGGACTGGGCGGCGAAACCCTCTCGTTGAGCCAGGATCACGAAGTGGCGGGCGCGCCGCAGCCGCAGTTCGGTGGTGATGCCGTGCCGGTCGGGCACCTCGTGGTGAATGGCCAGCCGCTGTCCGCGTCCACTCCGCATTTCGAAAATCTTTACTCCTATTCCGGCGCGCCGCCAGGCGTCAAGACCCTCCGATACCAGGACAACCATTATTATGGCCACGCCATGATCTACGGACTGTCGCCGGGCCGTGAATTTCAAGTGGCCACGAATCATCTTTACGTCATGGGCGACAATACGATGAACAGTCTGGACTCGCGGTTCTGGGGGGATTTTCCGGTAGCGAGTTCGATCGGCAAATCCTTCTTCGTTTACTGGCCCATCACCAGACGGTTTGGGTGGGGAAACCAATAACCCGCCCGGGACCGGATGAACGCCGCAAACAGCGAAACGGTTTTAATCACCGGCGCCTCGTCGGGCATCGGGTTGGAACTGGCGAATTGTTTCGCCGCCGACGGTTGCCGTTTGGTCCTGCTCGCGCGCAACACCGGGGCACTGGAGGCGCTGGTGGTGGAATTGCGGGCGGTGTACAAAATCGAGGCGCACGTCTTGACCGCCGACCTTTCCCGTTCCGAAACCCCGGCGCGAGTATTTCAGGAGTTGCAGGGCAGGGGAATTGCAGTGGACGTGCTGGTGAACAACGCCGGCTTCGGCGCGCACGGCGCGTTTGCCGGGTTGCCGCTCCCACGGCAGCTCGAAATCATCCAGGTCAACATCACCGCGCTCACCCACCTGACTGGCTTGTTCCTGCCGGGCATGATGGAACGCCGGCGCGGCGGTGTGCTTAACGTCGGGTCGGTGGCCGGATTCCTGCCCGGGCCCGGCATGGCGGTTTATTATGCGACCAAGGCCCATGTGTTGTCCTTTACCGAGGCGCTGGCCGAAGAATTAACCGGCAGCGGCCTGACCGTGACGGCGTTTTGTCCCGGGGCGACCGAAACCAATTTCGGCCAGGTAGCCCGCAACGGGAAGATGCGCCGGATCAAAACCGGCAAGATGACGGCCGAAATTGTTGCCCAGTACGGTCATAAAGCGTTTCGCAGAGGCAAACTGGTGGCAATACCAGGCTGGCATAATCATTTGATTGTGATGTTGATCCGGCTGTTGCCCCGCCGGGTGGTGGGAAAAATGGTCAATTGGTACAACCGCACGGAGGAATAAGAGCTCAAGCAAGACGGTTTTCAGGTTGCCTCCCTGAGAGGCAGGGCAGGGGGTTGCTCCGGGTGCCCTGCTCATGCAGTTTTCCACAGCCCTGGCGATGGCAATGCCAAGTCAAAAGCCAGTTGATGATTATGAATATAATCTACTTGACTCAGCGATGGTAAAAAATCAGCGTTCACCCCATGGGTGCTTTGGATACCATCGTGGAAGTAATTCGCATTGTGAAGACCACCGGATTGGCCAGGGTGGTTGACCAGGTGGAAGAGAAACTGTCTTTGCTCGCGGAACAGGTTCGGACGCTGCAAAGCGAGAATGCCAGCCTGAAGGCAGAGAATGAAAAGTTCAAGGAACAGTTGAACCACCTGTCTCCGCAGGGCGATGAAATCAGCCGGGACACAAAAGCCATGCTGAAGCTCTTCTTCGACCGTGGGGAAGATGTTTCGGCCGGGGAAATTTCAAAATCCTTCCAATGGCAACAAAGCGTTGCGGATTATCATATTGATGTGCTCTTGAAAAAGCGGTTCATCCGGGAAACCACACTGGGGATGGAAACGCCATTGGGGTCCAGTGAAGCCAAGTATGGTTTGACGACCTTGGGGCGGCGGTACGTCATCGAATACGTGACTGACTAACCCTTCGTTGTGTCAGTGTCGAAAGCGGCAGGATTTGCGATACCCAACTTTGTGAAAGCCCGCGCCACCTCGCAGGCCAATGCATGCATCAACAACCTGCGCCAGATGGTGGCTCCATCAACTATCCGACCGACCTGACGCCTTACATCAAGCTGAATGCCAACCAGAGCATTCCGCCTTGTCCGGCAGGTGGCAGCTACGCCTGCGCCACGGTGGGCAACAACCCGACCTGCTCGTTGAGCACCACGGTCACGCCTAACCACGTCCTGCCATATTGGCTTTCGACTCGATTCCAAGGCCCTAAGCGGATCCGCTTCGGGCCTCTTTTCTTCTCTGTGTTCCAGTTAATGAGTTAATGCCGACTTTCAAAGGTGTTTTGGCTCATTTCAAGGGGGTGTAATCGGTCAAAACCGGGCATCGAAAATGCTCAAATTGTTACGATAAGTTGCGGTTGCAACAGGCAATTTAGTGAGCGAAAACGTAATCATTGTAACCCGCCTGTTGATCAGCTCACGCCGCAATAAACGGAAAGAAGAAATACATGAAAAATACTAAGGTCCTCCGCAAGGC
>JBKQOA010000059.1:0-4860 GCA_052145735.1 Limisphaerales bacterium | reverse complement strand
GCAAAATGCCGTGGACGACATCCGCCGCGCGGCGCGGACGGACGGGATTCTGGATGAAGCCGACAAGCGGGCGCGTTTGGAACTGGAATTGTTCCTGCGTCAGGCGGGTTTTGAACAGGTCGAATTTCGCTGAACAAACGCCTGTTCGCAGGCGGGCGCCGGGTCTTTCCCGGGCAAAACTTCTGCAATCGACGGCGTTGTCAAACTACAGCCCGGCCCGGATTCACTTCGAGTGGAACATTTGAAAAACGTTTTTACGATCCAACTTCGAGTTTTCCTCAAATAAAAAAAGAGGCCAACGAATGCCGAGACGACCATCTGCCAGCCAAGTGCTCCGACTCCGGGGTCAACGTATGCGAGAATAAATATTTTCATGACTTCCCAAGTTTAAAGGTGAATATCGAACCGGCGTGAACGTTTTTGGTGGTTTTTAACCGGGGTTGAACGGGTGTGTTAAACAAGACGCGCAAATGGCGACACTTTTCGTACAGCTGTTGATCCAGCTACATTCAAAGCAGCGCGCTGTCCAAATCCTGGACAGTGTGTATGATTTTTACCGGACTGGGAACTTCCGCGCCGGGTTTGACCTCAATGGCGATTTCCAAGCGGCGTCTGGGTGGATAGATTTTTGTTTGCGGCTGAAACGGTACAAAACAAGGCACAAATTGGGAGTTCAGCCGACGGTTGGTGACCTCGGCAGGCCCTCCCATTTCTTGCAGGAATTTCAACTCACTTAATTTTCTAGCCATGGAATTTTTTGTCGCAATTCATGTGCCAGAAAAACTTGTTTCGCGCCCTGTTTTTATTAGTAATTCAGGCCCATCGTCGACAAAGTGCGATCGAGTCATTCAGCCGGCGGAGATGCCAGCGGTTGCGTCTTTCGTAGTTCGCCAAATCGAAGCAAAGGCGGTGCGTCATTGCGGCGCCGGCCCTTGCGTAACCTGCACGAGGTCGCCGGCGCGGAGCCACTTGGAAAAAGCGGTTTGGACATCCTTGGCATCAAGTTTTACGTAAATGCGTCCCGCATGAACCCGTTCATCGAGGGGCAGTCCCAGCGCCGAGCAGGCGAGCCAGCCTTGGGCAATATAATCCACGCTCGATTCCGCCAGCGGAATGTCGCGGAGCAACATCAACTTGGCCTGGTGCAATTCCTGCGCCGTCACTTTTTTCGCCCGCATATCCTTCAGATCGCGCAAAATCACGGCGCGCGCCTTGGAAACATTCGGCGGGTCGCAGGCATATTCCACCTGATAAACGCCGCGCGTCAGGCCGACGTTGAACGTGGAGTTGACGAAATAAACCAGCCCGCTTTTTTCGCGCAGGTCGCGATACAACCGCGTCGCGTAAAACCCGCCGCCCAGAACGTGGTTTCCCAGTTGCAGAGCGTAATAATCTTCATTCGTGCGCGTCAATTGCAACGTTTCCGCCAGGGTGATTTTATCCTGAACGCGGCTGGCATCCGGTACGTGGGTCACGGAAACTGTATTGGTCGGCGCGGGCGGAAAAAGCGTGTTCGGTTTTTCTCCGTCCGCCTTCCAGGCGCCGAAGTATTTTGCAATGACGGCAACGGCGTCTTCCGGCGCAATATGGCCGATGACGACGATGGTCGTGAGATCGGGTCGAAACGCCGATTGATAATAATGTTGCACATCCTGGATCGTGAACGACTTGACGCTGTCCGGCGTCGTTTCACGCCGCGCCGGGTCGTTCTTCGGAAACAGCGCGACGGTCAGCGCATGGCTGGCAATATGGCCGGGGCTTTTGATTTCACCAGCGACTGAGGCAGCGAGTTGTTCCTGAATGACTTTGAAATCGTCTTCGGGCAGCGCCGGAGAAAGTTCATTATCCGCGAGCAATTGTACGCCGCGTTCAAACTGGTCGGGCAGAACCTGCAGCGAAAAATCCACACCCGCCGCTTCGTTTGCGCCAATGTCATCCAACGCCTTTTGAAACGCCAGCCGGTCGAGCGATTTGGTGCCGTAGGAGAAAAGTTTGTCCAACACCTGATCCACGCCATCCTGGCCGGCGGGCGTCTGGACTTTGGCGTTGTTTTGGACGCGGCCATAAACGCTTACGGTGTCACTGATGGTTTCCGGTTGCACGATGAGCTTGATGCCATTGGGCAAATTCGTGACAAACGGGTTCAGCGTCGTGGCGGGAACGGGCAGTTGCTCCGCGATTTTTTTTGCCCATGACGGCAAAGTGACGTTCGCGTTTTTTGTCGAAACCAACGATTCGCCGCCGCCAAAGCCTTTCGAAGAAATCGGTTTGTCCGACGGTGTCGGCGTGAGAATTGCGCTGATGGCGTGGTCGAAATCCAGATACTTTCTGGCGACGCGATTCACGTCATCAACGCTGACGGCGCGAAACAGGTTGATGTCATCGTCCGGTGAATTGCGTCCTTCGACGGCGACGGCGGTTGACCAGGCGGAAGCCAGTCCGGAAACGGAATTTTTCTGCAGTTCCGCGCTGATGATTTCGCGGCGTTTGGCGGCTTCAACCAGATCGGCGCTGACGCCGTTGGTGATTTCCGCGAGCAGGATTTCTTTTATGTTGTTCAATAGACTTGTTGAATCGCCGCCGGCTGGAAATCCGGCGATGGCGTAACCCAGGCCGGATTTTTGCAAGGTTTCGTAATCAAATTCGACGGACAGCGCCTTGCCTTCGGGCACCAGGCCGTAAAGTTTTCCACGCTGGCTGCTCAGCACGTCGGACAGAATCTGCGCGGCAGCAAAATCAGGACTGTCCGCACCAGGAAAACGAAACGTGATTGCGGCCAGGCCATACGGCAAATCCGTATCGAGCTTTAGCGTGTCCGGTTTCACGGGCCCAAAATTGAACTCCGGCCGCGCGGGAAGCTGTGCCGCCGGAATTTTGCCGAAAACCTGCTTCACTTGTTCCAGTACCTTTTGCGGTTCCACGTTACCGACGATGACAAGAATGGCATTGTTCGGCACGTACCACGCATTGTGGAATTTCCGCAAGTCGGCGCTGGTGGTTTTATCGAAGGAGGGCCGCGTGCCAAGCGGACTGTGTTCATAAGGCGTGCCCTTGAAAGCGGCGGCCAGCAGTTGCTCGTAAAAAACATATTCGGGATTGGACAAATCCTGCGCGACCTCCTGTTCGATGGCGCCGCGTTCCTTGTCCCAAAGCGATTTGTCCGGCAACAGGTCGCGCATTCGCGTGGCTTCGACCTGCAAGGCGACTTCCAGGTTTTCGGCGGGGGTGGTGAAGAAATATTGCGTCACCGACGGTTGTGTGTCGGCATTGTCATCGCCGCCGAACGCGGCGGAAATGGCCGCGAGTTGATCGGCGGACAAACCGGGGCTGCCGCGAAACATCATGTGCTCGGTAGCGTGCGCCGTGCCGGGGAATCCGGCGGGCGCTTCGTCGGAGCCGACGCAATAATTGACCATGGTGGTGACGACGGGCGCGAGCGTGTTGCTAACGATGATGACCCGCAGGCTGTTGGTCAGCATGGCGCGCAGGACACCTGTCTCGGTGGGAATCTCGTTGGTCGCTGCCCGGCCGGTGGCGCAACGCGCCAGGGTGGTCAAAAAAGCAAAAGCGAGCAGAAGGGTCAGAACCCTGGTGTTTCGGGCCGTCATAAATGTGACTTTCCGACAACCATAAACCGGCGCCGTTCAACCGCGAGGGAAAAAAGATGGTGGTAAAAGTTGCCAGCAGGTCTTGCTCCCGCCAATGTTGGGGGGAGTGGATTTGGACTGGAAAAAACTGTGTGCGGTGGCATCGGCTGAAGTCGAGGCAACGGTTTCGGCGCTGCCCAAACCGCTGCGCGCGCGGGCGGAAAAAGTGCCGGTGACGCTTGAGCGCCAGCCGAACAGGGATTTGCAGGCGGATGGAATTGAACCGGACACGCTGGGATTGTTCACCGGGGCGGAGTTTGCCGAGGAAGCAACTGTTCCGTTGCCGCCGCAGATTATTTTGTTTTTGGAAAACCTTTGGGATTTCGCCGAAGGAGACGAGGCGGTTTTTCGAGACGAAGTGCGGAAAACTTTTTTACATGAATTGGGGCATTATTTGAGTTTGGACGAGGACGAATTATCCGATCGGGGGCTGGAATAGCCGGAATCGCCTGTATTTACGCGGGAAAAAAAGATGGAAAAATTATCTTGCGACTTTGATGGGCGCTGGTAAATTTTAAAAAGTCTTCCGCGTGGCGGAAGAGGCGACTGGCAAAAAAGCCTGTTGACAACCGGCGCGAGTCTGATAGTTTCGCGCCCTCAAAACTCGAATCTGAGATGCCGAGTTGAAAGAATTGATTCGGCGCTCGGGCTTTTTTGTCCCCTAGATGGGGAAAGAGTAAGGGCGAAATGCCCCGCGATTTTGGGTGGAAACACCCGTTGCTCATTGAAAATTGAATTGTGCGATAAGTGAGAGCCCCTTCATGGATGACCGGTTAGTTGGTTGTCTTTGAAGAGTTTTAAAATTGTAAATTCGTCCGATTAATCATCGGACACGAATTAAACTAACGTTTTTAACGGAGAGTTTGATTCTGGCTCAGAACGAACGCTGGCGGCGTGGATAAGACATGCAAGTCGAGCGCTGATTACAGGGTAGCAATATTCTGTGGTTGGAGCGGCGCAAGGGTGCGTAACACGTGGGTAATCTGCCATGAAGTCTGGAATAACTTGCTGAAAGGCGAGCTAATGCCGGATGTGAACATTGGGAGGCATCTTTTGATGTTCAAAGCTGGGGACCGTAAGGCCTGGCGCTTCATGATGAGCCCGCGGCCTATCAGCTAGTTGGTGAGGTAACGGCTCACCAAGGCTAAGACGGGTAGCTGGTCTGAGAGGACGACCAGCCACACTGGAACTGAGACACGGTCCAGACACCTAC
>JBKQOA010000058.1:0-31407 GCA_052145735.1 Limisphaerales bacterium | reverse complement strand
TGCGGGAAGTGAATGTGGCGCCGGTGCTGCCGACGATTGCGCCCCAGACGGTGGCGGAGTTGAACCTGTTGACGGTGACGAACACGGCGGGCGAGCCGAACAATCACGCGACGACGACGGGCTACGGTCTGGTGAACGCGCCGTTGGGGATGAGCATCAGCGCCAGCGGGATCATCAGCTGGACGCCGGCGCAAGACCAGAGTCCGTCGACGAACGTGATTACGACGGTGGTGACGAACAGCGATCCGTATGACCTGGTCAACCCGGTGCTGACGGCGACGAACAGCTTCACGGTGGTGGTGCGGGAAGTGAACGTGGCGCCGGTGCTGCCGACCATACCGCCCCAGACGGTCAATGGACAGAGCCTGATGACGGTGACGAACACGGCGACGGAGCCGAACCAGCATGCGACGACGACGGGCTACGGCCTGGTCAACGCGCCGTTGGGGATGAGCATCAGCGCCAACGGCATCATCACTTGGACGCCGGCGGTGAACCAGGTGCCAAGCATCAATGTGATCACGACGGTGGTGACGAACAGCGATCCGTATGATCTGGTCAACCCGCAGTTGACGGCGACCAATAGCTTCACCGTGACAGTTCAGCCGATTTACAACGGGCCTGTTTTGCCAGCCCAAACCAATCTGGTGGTGAATGAACTGGCCTTGTTGACGGTGACCAACACGGCCATAGATACAGACATACCGCAGTTGGCGCTGACCTATCAATTAATCAACCCGCCTGCCGGCGCCAGCATCAGCACCAACGGGATCATCACCTGGACGCCGAGCCAGGCGCAGAGTCCGGGCACCTACACGATCTCGACGGTGGTGACCGACAGTGGAGTACCGGCATTAGCAGCGACGAATAGTTTTGTGGTGACCGTGACGGTCTTATCGAACGACTTCCGAATAGTCTCGATGACCATTTCCAATGAAGTCGCCACGATTACCTGGACTTCAGTGGCGGGCAATTATTACCGACTGCTCCACAGTGGTAATCTTGCCAATACGAATTGGACGGCTGTGGCGCCGGATATTTTGGCGACCGGGCCGCTGACCACGACAACGAATTTCATCGGCAACGCTCCGGGACAGTTCTACCGGGTTGAACTCGTGACTTATCAAAGCCTGCCCCAACCGGTGATCCAATCCCTGATGATAACCAACAACACGATCATAATCAAGTGGAGCGCTGTGGCCGGACACCTATACCGGTTGCAATCCAAGAACAACTTAAACGATGCAGTTTGGACGGATGTATTGCCGGACGTAACGGCAACGGGAGCGACAACGACTACAACCAACATCATTGGGACGGCAACCCAACGATTTTTCCGGATCTGGCTCCGGTCGTGACACAAGGATTGCGTTTGCGCCGGCGTGGTGCGATCAAAAGCGGAATAACAACGTTCGCATCGAAGAAATCATGGGGCGTAAGACAGATGGAGTTTTGCGATGAACTTTCCAGAACCGGTCCGGGCAACATCCGGAAAACCGATATAAGTTGATGTGCGGCATTGCTGGCATGTTTGATCGTTACGCGAAGCAACCCGCGAGGGAGGCGGATTTGCGCCAAATGCTTGCGTTACTGCGCCATCGCGGACCGGATGAATTTGGCATCCTGTTGGACCAGGAGGCGGGCCTGGGGAATGCGCGCCTGAGCATCATCGACCTTGGTGGCGGCAGCCAGCCCATCGCCAATGAAGATGAATCGCTCTGGATCGTCTTCAATGGCGAGATTTTCAACTACGTTGAACTCCGTGCCGACCTCGAAGCCCGCGGGCATCGATTTCGCACCTCCTCGGATACGGAAGTGATCCTCCACCTGTTTGAGGAGCACGGTTCCGGTTGTCTCGACAAATTGAACGGCCAGTTTGCGATCGCCATCTGGGACACCCGCCGTCGGCGACTATTCCTCGCGCGCGACCGGGTGGGGGTGAGACCCTTGTTTTACACCCAAACCTCCGACGGCGCATTGCTGTTCGCTTCCGAGATCAAGTCCATCCTCAGTGATCCACGCGTCACCGCGGAAATCGACCCGGCGATGGTTCGGCAGGTTTTTACCTTTTGGGCGCCGTTGACGCCCCGGACCGTTTTCCGGGGCATCGTGGAACTGCCCCCGGGACATTTCTTGATGGCAGACCGCGGGTCGGTGAAGGTGCAACCGTACTGGAAAAATCAGTTTCCCGCCGTGACGACTGCCGTTCAAGTCGGCGCGACCACGCGGCACACTGAAGAGGCGATCGAGCAGTTCCGAGCCTTGCTGATCGATGCGTGTCGCATTCGCCTGCGTGCCGATGTGCCCGTAGGCGCCTACCTCAGCGGCGGATTGGATTCGTCCACCATCGCGTCGGTCGTCCGGCGCTTCACCGCCAACAAACTGGTGACATTTTCGATTGCCTTCAGCGACCAACAATTTGACGAAAGCGCCTTCCAACGTGAAATGGCCGGGCATCTCGGGACGACTCATCATGTCGTGCAGGCGACTCATGCCGACATCGGCCGCGTCTTCCCCGAGGTGATCTGGCACACCGAAGTCCCGGTAATGCGCACGGCTCCCGCGCCGATGTTCCTGCTCTCGAAACTGGTGAGGGAAACCGGATTCAAAGTGGTGCTGACCGGCGAAGGCGCCGACGAGTTTCTGGCGGGCTACGACATTTTCAAGGAGGCCAAGGTGCGGCGTTTCTGGGCGCGCCAGCCGCAGTCCAAATGGCGGTCCCTCCTGTTCAAACGGCTTTATCCTGATATCGGCGGCCTGGCCCAAAGCAACCTCGCGCTCGTGTCCGCTTTCTTTGGCGAAGGCCTCAACGAAGTGGAATCGCCCTGGTATTCCCACGCCGTGCGCTGGCGGAACAACCGCCGCACGCTGCGCTTTTTCGACGACGCGGTATCCGCGGCATCCAGCGCTGATCTGCTTGGCCCGATTGCGGCTGCGCTTCCAGACGATTTCAACCGATGGGGGTCGCTGGCACAGGCCCAGTATCTCGAGATTACGGTGTTTCTCTCCCAATACCTGCTTTCCTCGCAAGGAGATCGCATGGGCATGGCCCATTCCATCGAAGGACGCTTTCCCTTTCTGGATGTACGGGTGATGGAATTCTGCAACGCGCTGGATCCGCGTCTGAAAATGCGTTGCTTGCGCGAGAAATGGCTCCTCAAACGCGCCGCCGAACCCTGGCTTCCAGATGCCATCCGGCGGCGACCCAAACGTCCCTATCGCGCCCCCATCCATCAAAGTTTCTTCAACGACCAAACCCCGGACTACGTGCGCGATCTGCTGTCGCCCGGCGCCCTCAAGGCCTCGGGGTTGTTCAAGCCCGGTGCCGTCGAACATCTGGTGCGGAAAGTTGGCAGCGGCTCGCCCATCGGGGAAACGGACGACATGGCCCTGGTTGGCATTCTCTCCACGCAACTGGTTGACCATTTGTTTGTGAAAAACTTCCGGCGACCCGAGCCGCTCTCCCCGAAGGACCGCGTCAAGGTCTGCCGCTTGAATTCAAACGCCGCCGCCAACTCCGTGGCCATCGCAGCCTGACTCCATCGCCAGCCATGAGTGACCGCACTACTGATTCGCATCCCAGGCAATCCGCACCCGCCATCGAACTGATGGATTACTTTGATTTGAATGGGGAACAGGTCTATTACGCTCTTCACCGCGCGCATAATCCTGCTGCTCAAATCCTGCTGGCCGGTCACTTCGTCACCGAACGACCGTTTTCTTATGCGCTTTGGGTGCGCTGGGCGCGCCACCTGGCTTCCCGGAGGGTTTCCGCCCTGCGCTTCGATTATCGCGGGTGCGGTGAGAGCACGGGCGAATTTCATCGGCTCACCCTCACTTCCTGGCTCGAGGATTGCCGCGCCATGCTCGGCCTCCTGAAAGCGCAAAATTCCAATGTCCCGATTGTGTTGGGCGGCATCGGAATGGGCGGATTGTTGATGTCGCTCCTGTTTGCCGAAGGGCTGGGCGACGGCATGTTGCTGTGGTCGCCGGCGGCCAGCGGCGCTGGCGCCTTGCGCGACACGCTGTTCCGGCGACTGGCGTTTGACCTCGCCAATCCCACCACCGGCCAGCCCAAAACCTGGGCGGACTACGAGTCCAGCCTCCAGCGGGGGGAGTCCATTGAAGCTGCCGGTTATACGCTCAGCGCCGCGCTATGGCGCGAGGCCGTCGAAAGGAAACTGATCCTGCCGGGCGGAGGCCGCGACCAAGGCGTGGACAGCCATGGTCGTCCGTGGAAAGTGGTCAAGCTTGGGCCGGCCCACGTACCATTGATACCGGGAGGCGGGTTGTGGCAGGCCATCAATCCTGGCTTGCGTGTAAGGCGCTCCCCGCTGAGCCCTGATTTGAGCGGTTTTTTCGAGGAGAACTCCGATTGGATTCTCTCCAAGTTCACCGGTTCGAACGCCACATCATGAGGAAATGTTTTGAAGTCATGGTCCAGGGTCTGCGCCTGCGCGGAGTGGCGCACCTGCCTGCCAGTGAGGCCGCCGCGGCTGCCGCCGGACTGGACGGGCTTGGTGTGGTTCTCCTGCATCCGGGCTTTCTGCCGCGCTCCGCTCAAGGCGACACGGCTGTGGCCTTGAGTGACGCCCTGGCCCGGTTGGGGATCATGGCAGCGCGCATCGATATGCCCGGCCTCGGTGATTCAGAAGGCGATCTGCCCGAGGACTCGTTCACGTTCATCGATCTGGTGCAAAAGGGCGGCCTGGCCGCGGTAGCGAACGAATGTGTGGAGCAGACCAGGAATGAACTCGGCTTGCAGCAAGTCGTCATCGGCGGTTTTTGCGGCGGCGCGATCACCGGGTTCTATTCCCTGGCCCTCCGTCAGAATCGCTGGGTGGCGGGTCTGGTCGCCTTGGACCCGATCTTTTATCTGGTGCGCCAGGCAAATGCCCAGGCGCCCGGAACGCCGGCAGCCGCCGCGGGGGCGGATTGGTCAATGCGACGGGAATTACTCCGCAACGAGGTTCGCGTGGCACTGCTAAACTCGCGCCTGGGTCGTCCGCTGCAGAAGACCGCGCAGCAGATTCGCAGTTTCATAAAAAAAGCGGCCCCAAAGCCGACTTCAGCCGCTCCAGTTCTTCCGGGCAACGGCCAAGCCGCCACTGCGACTCAACTTCCATCCGAGACCAATTTTAAATTGATGCAGTGCATCGAACAGGTTCTGGCAGTGAAACTGCCGGTGCTCTTCGTCACGGCCGAGGATCCCAACAAATCCGCCGGCTACGATTACCTGAGTTACCTCCTGGCGCGCCAGCCTGGCCGCGCCACCCACGAGAGAATCGCAGGCACCGACCATGGTTTTGTTTCCGGAAATGGCAAGTCGCGGATGATTGAATGCGTTTCCAATTGGATCACGCGCGAATTAGGTCACGCTGCATCCACCCGATCGCGCACCCCTCCGGCCCCATGAATATTGCCGATATCATTCTCCGGCAGGGCGACGACAAGGCGCCGGCGGTGCTGGACGGAGATCGTGTCGTGACCTACCACGAACTGCGGGAGCAAGTCGCCGCGGTGGCGGGAGTATTGCGCTTGCGAGGCCATGCCAAAGGCGATCGCATCGGAATATTCGCCGAGAACAGCCCCTTCTTCATCACCACCTATCTGGGAACCATTCGGGCCGGCCTGGTCGCGGTGCCGTTTCAAACCGATGCCGCACCGGAGACATTCCAGAAAATTGTTGCAGACGCCGGCATTCAGGACCTGTTCGTCTCCGACCGATTAATCAATCGGGTGAAAAATTGGGCTGCGACCGCGGGGCTAAGACTTCTTTCCTCAGCAACGCTGACCGGCGCCGGCGACTCCAAGGCTGTGGCCCCGCCGGAAATTGCGCCGGAATCGGACCTCGCCGCGCTCATGTTCACTTCCGGTTCCACGGGTTCGCCCAAGGGCGTCATGGTGAGCCATCGCAACATCGAATGCAACACCCGGGATATCATCAGCTACCTGGGGCTCACTTCCCGGGATCGCGTCCTGGTTGTGCTGCCGTTTCACTATTGCTTTGGCGCTTCCTTGTTGCACACCCATCTCATGGCCGGAGGTTCTGTCGTGTTGAACAACAACTTCAAACTCTATCCGGAAACCGTCCTCCAGGAAATGCAGCAAAAGGAATGCACCGGCTTCGCCGGCGTGCCGTCCACTTACCAGATCCTGTTGCGGAAATCGCGCTTCCGCGAATTGTCCTTTCCCGCGCTCCGCTGGTTTCAGCAGGCCGGCGGCAAGCTGCCCGATCCCCAAATCGCGGAGATCCTCGACTCCTTTCCCGACGTGCGCTATTTCCTGATGTATGGCCAGACGGAAGGCACGGCCCGGCTCAGTTATCTGCCTCCGGAACATCTGGCCGACAAACTGGGTTCCATTGGCCGGGGTTTGCCCTCCACCCGCCTGGAGGTGCTCAAACCCGATGGCCGGGCGGTGGTTCCCGGCTCGGCTGAAACCGGGGAAATCGTCGCCGCGGGCGACAACATCACCCTCGGGTACTGGAACGACCCCGTCGAGACCGCCAAATATTTCCGCAACCGCAAGCTTCACACCGGTGATATCGCGCGCGTCGATGCGGATGGCTTCATTTATGTGGTGGAACGCGAGCGGGAGATGATCAAGTCAGGCGGCAACCGCGTCAGTTCCAAGGAAGTGGAAAACGTCATCGCCAAAATGCCGCAGGTGGTGGAGGTCGCCGTGGTGGGCGCACCGCATGAGTTGCTGGGCGAAGCGATCAAGGCCTTCATCGTCCCGGTTTCCGGCAGCACGCTCACGGCCCCGGCCGTGAAAGAGCACTGCCACAAATTCCTTCCGGCATTCAAAGTCCCGGAAGAGGTCCGGCTGCTCACCCAAATGCCACACAACGGCGCCGGTAAAATTCTGAAACCCAAGCTGCTTGAAATGATATCCGCAGCCCCCCGCGGCCGTCCCGACGCTGAAACCAGTTTGATATGAACACCACCGTTGATCTCATGGGAAAGCACGACCTTTCCGTTTTTTCCGCGGATCCGCCATCGGATCGTTTGGCGCTGGTGTTCCTTCACCATTCCTGTGGCGGCCAGCTGCTGGCGGATCCCGGACCGGAGCAGGGAGAAAACTGCATCTACCAATCAAGCCCCAACGGTGGCGGGTTGCGCGCGCGGCTCGCCCAAAACGGCTATGAAGTTCATGAGGCCTCCTACGGGAGCCGCATCGGGCAGGATACCGACATTTTCCACTGGTGGCCGAAATTCCGTGACCAAATGGACGATATCCTGGCCTGCCGGCATCAAGATGAGCGTCTGGAACCCGGCGTTCGGA
The DNA here is from genome assembly GCA_052145735.1 of Limisphaerales bacterium. Lineage (GTDB taxonomy): Bacteria > Verrucomicrobiota > Verrucomicrobiia > Limisphaerales > UBA11358 > UBA11358. The sequence goes on along the minus strand of JBKQOA010000058.1, from coordinate 24,120 downwards.
ATCAAATCGTTGTTTTTAAGTCCTGCTTTCCGAACAATTGTTTCAAATCCGAAGGCGTGCCGTCAGGGGACCCGCGCGGTCCTGACCTGACCGTGAGCAACGCGCGGGCGGCCTATGGCGCGCTCCTGGAGGAATTTCACAAACAGCCCCGGGTCCTGTTCATCTGCGTCACCCCTCCGCCGATGGCGTTCAAACCCACATCGGAGCAACTGTGGAAACGATTCGCCAGGCAACTGCTCGGCCGCAGCCATCCGGGAATCCGCAGCGCCGCTCTGGCACGGGAGTTCAACCACTGGCTCAAAAGTCCGGAGGGCTGGCTCAAGGATTACCCCCTGGCCAATGCGGCCGTGTTCGACTACTATGACTTGTTGACCGATCAGGGAAAAACCAATTTCTCCGCCTACCCGACCGGCGGCGGCTCCGACAGCCATCCCAACAGGCAAGGCAACCAAAAAGCCGCGGAAGCCTTCGTCCCATTTTTGAACCGGGCAGTACGCCGGGCCAAACTGACGCGCCAAACACCAACCACAACCCACGAATGACCGATAACTCAAACAAAACCCAAGCCATGAACCATGGAAAAGAAGTGCGAGATTTCATTGTCACCAATTTTCTCTTCGGCGAAGCCGGATCCTTACAGGACGACACCTCGTTTCTCAGCAGCGGCATCATTGATTCGACCGGCATGCTCGAATTGATCATGTTCCTGGAAAGCACCTACGACGTAAAAATCGAGCCGGGGGAAATGATTCCGGAAAACCTCGACAGCATCCAGCGGGTGGTGCAGTTCCTCAGCCGCAAACTCGCAACTAAAACTGATTGAATTCCGGCCCGCCCTAGGCTGGAAAACCGCAACTCAAATCCCGGACTCTTCACCGAATTGATTCCTATGACGCAACGCAAATTCTCCTCCGACCTTCTGAACCTTGACTACGCAAAGGAAGCCGACCGCATCGGATCTTTGTTGCGCGAAACCGTCTTTCGCCGATTCAAGAAAAAGGGTCTCGTGGTCGCCATGAGCGGCGGCATCGACAGCAGTGTCGTCTCGGCGCTCGCCACCCGGGCCCTCGGCAAGGACAGGGTTTTCGGCCTGCTCATGCCGGAACGCGACTCCGCCTCGGAAACCTTGCCGCTCAGCCGCGGCCTGGCGGAACATCTTGGAATCCCGTTCGCCCATGAGGACATCACCCCGTTGCTCGAAGCCGCGGGCTGCTACCGGCGCCGCGACGAGGCCATTCGCCGCGCGGTGCCCGATTACAGCCCCGGATGCAAAAGCAAGATCGTTCTACCTCCGGTCACGCAGGATGACCAATATCGTGTTTTCAGCGTGGTCGTGCAGCATCCTGACGGCCGGGTGACGGAAAGGCGGATGGACATCGCCGCTTATCTCGGCGTGGTGGCCGCCACCAATTTCAAACAACGCTGCCGGAAAATGCTCGAGTATTATCATGCGGACCGCTTGAATTACGCGGTGGCGGGAACGCCCAACCGGCTGGAATACGACCAGGGTTTCTTCGTGAAACTTGGCGACGGGGCCGCGGACGTCAAACCCATCGCTCACCTGTACAAAACCCAGGTTTACCAGATGGCGCGCGCACTCGGCTTGCCGGAACAGATCTGCAGCCGTCCGCCGACGACCGACACCTACTCGCTGCCGCAGTCCCAGGAGGAATTCTATTTTTCCCTGCCTTATGACAAAATGGACCTGGTTCTGTACGGCAAAAACCATGGCTTCAGCCCGGATGAAATCGGCGCCGCCATGGGCCTGACGGCCGAACAGGTCGGACGCGTGTTTCGCGACATCGACGGCAAACGCCGTTTTGCGCGCTACCTGCATGCCGCGCCAGTCCTGGTGGAGGACGTCGTCGTGGCCGATCCGGAGTGAGCGGCGCCGCGCGGATGGTGTTATCATCACCATTTCGTTGCCTCCGCAAACTGCTTATGAATGAATTACCTGCATCACCTGCAGCGGCTGTGGACTGCCCTCTGTCCGAGCCGGTCGATCCCGGTCGGCGAAGCCATGGCCAGGTCCTGAAATCCTCGGTGATGATCGGTGGTTCGATGGGTCTGGGTGTCGTTGTTGGCATCGTGCGCACCAAAGCCATGGCCTTGATGCTGGGGCCGGCGGGGGTTGGTCTGTTTGGATTGTATTGGTCGATTTCCGAGCTGACCCGCAGCGTCGCCGGCATGGGGATCAACAGCAGCGGGGTGCGCCAGATTGCCGAGTCGGTTGGCACCGGCGACTCACAGCGCATTGCCCGCACGGTGACCACGCTCAGGCGTGTGGCCCTCGTATTGGGCAGCCTGGGGGCTTTGTTTCTGGCGATCTTCGCCAGATTCGTATCCCGGGTTTCCTTTGGGGACGACCGGCACACTGGTGCGATTGCGTTCATGGCGTTGGCAGTGTTATTCGGCGAGGTTTCCGCCGCCCAAGGCGCTCTGGTCCAGGGCATGAGGCGGGTGGGTGATCTTGCCAAGCTAAACATCTTTGGCGCGATATACGGAACCCTGCTCAGCGTTTTCATCATTTATTTCTTCTACAAGCGCGGCATGGCCGAACAGGGTGTAGTACCGTCGCTGGTGTGTCTGGCCGCGATGAACATAGTGGCGTCCTGGTGGTTCGCCCGCAAAATCAAGGTCGAACGCATTTCCATGACCACCGCCCAGGTCGGCGCCGAAGTTTCCGGCTTGCTCAAGCTCGGCGTGGCGTTCATGTCGAGCGGGTTGATGTTCATGGGCACGGCCTATCTCGTCCGGGCCATTCTCTTACGAAGGATTGGGGCCGACGCTGCGGGCTATTATCAGGCGGCTTGGGGGTTGGGCGGAATGTATGTGGCATTCATCCTTCAGGCCATGGGCGCGGACTTTCTGCCGCGCCTGAGCGGCGTCGCCCATGACAACCGGGAATGCAACCGGCTCGTCAATGAACAGGCGGAGGTCGGGTTGCTGATTGCGGTGCCGGGATTGCTGGCGACCCTGTCGATTGCACCCTTCATCATCACCCTGTTCTATTCCAACCGTTTCGGCCCGTCGGTGGACGTGCTACGCTGGATTTGTCTCGGCATGCTGCTGCGGGTCGCGAGCTGGCCCATGGGTTCAATCATCATGGCCAAAGGCCTCCGAAATCTCTTCTTTTGGAGCGAGCTGTTTACTTATGCCAGCTACGTCGTGCTGGTCTTGATTTTCGTGCCCTGGCGCGGACTTATTGGCAGTGGCATCGCCTTCTTTGGCATGTACGTTCTTTACTCCATCGGCATTTACCTCGTTGTCCGTAAAATCAGCGGGTTCCGATGGTCGAAGACCAATCGGAAGCTGGCGTTGCTGTTCATACCTTTGGTCGCTCTGGTGTTTGTCAGTTGGTATGTCCTCCCGGCCGCCGCCTCCGCCATTCTGGGCATCGTCGTCACCCTCGCGGCCGGAATCTATTGCCTGAAGACGCTGTGCCTGTTGATCCCGCTTGAAAGGCTGCCCCGGTCGGTGCGCAAATTGCTGGACCTGCTCCGCATGACCCCGTTGCCCCCCCACGGCTGACCCAACACATTTTGCCTGTAGGAATCTTGAAAGCATGAACCTGTCAACCAAAGATATCTCCGTATGAAAATTGCAATCGTTGGGTTAGGATACGTCGGTCTCCCTTTGTCCCTTCAATTCTCGCGTTCGGGCGTGACAGTGCTGGGTTTGGATATCGACCCCGCCAAAGTGGACGCGTTGAATCAGGGACGGAGCTATATCAAACATATTCCCGCCGAGGCCATTTCCGCGGCGGTGCAGGCCAAAACCTTTTCCGCTTCCGCCGACTTCAGCTTGATCCAGGGCGTTGAAGCGGTCCTCATCTGCGTGCCGACGCCGCTCAACAAAAACCGGGAGCCCGACATTTCGTTCATCATCGAGACCGGCAAGGCCATTGCGCCGCATCTACAGCGGGGGACCCTGGTTGTGTTGGAATCCACCACCTATCCCGGCACGACCGACGAGGATTTGCGTGCGGTGCTCGAGGCGGGTTCAATGCTGAAGGCCGGAACGGATTTTCACCTGGCCTTTTCGCCGGAACGGGAGGATCCGGGCAACGCGCAGAGCAAGGTGGAAATGATTCCCAAGGTGATCGGTGGTTACACCCCGGCCTGTCTGGAACGGGCCAAGGCGCTTTACGGCCGCGCCATCAGAACCATCGTGCCGGTTTCCTCCTGCCGCGCCGCCGAAGCCACCAAGCTCCTGGAAAACATTTTCCGCGGCGTCAACATCGCCCTGGTCAATGAACTGAAACTGGTCTACGGCGCGATGGACATCGACATCTGGGAGGTCATCGCCGCGGCCAAAACCAAGCCCTTCGGTTTCATGGCTTTTTATCCCGGGCCGGGTCTGGGCGGCCATTGCATCCCCATCGACCCCTTTTACCTGACCTGGAAAGCCCGTGAATACGGCCAGCATACACGTTTCATCGAACTGGCCGGCGAAATCAATACGTCCATGCCGCTGCATGTTGTCAACCGGACGGCGGAAGCGCTCAACGAATCGCGCAAGCCGATGAAAGGCAGCCGGGTGTTGGTGGTGGGGCTGGCCTACAAACCCAACGTGGACGATTACCGTGAATCGCCCAGTTACGTCTTGCTGGACCTGCTCAAAGCCCGTGGCGCGGAAGCGGCCTATTATGACCCGTACGTGCCGGTGGTGCACATGACCCGCGAACACGCGCATTGGGCGGATACCCGCTCCGTGGCTTGGAACCGCGAGACCCTCAAAGGTTTTGATGCGGTGATCATCGCCACCAACCATGAGGCCATCAATTATCAGGAACTTGCCGATTGGTCGGCGTGCATTGTGGACACCCGCAATGCCATGGCCGGAGTGAAGGTGAAACCCCGCCAGGTTTGGAAAGCCTAGATTTTTCTGCCGGAGAGGTTGGAGTTTAACATGATCTTGCTGCTGGGATCAACCGGCTACGTTGGCCAGGCCTTTGCGACCGAATTGCGTCGCCGCGGGCACAGCTTCATTCCGCTGACGCGCAAGGCGATCAACTATTCGGAATTCAACCTTCTCTTCGATTATGTGCGGAAGGTCAAACCGCGGTTCATCATCAATGCGGCCGGTTACCGGGGCCGGCCCAATGTGGATGCCTGCGAAGCGGCCCGCGAAGAGACTTTGTTTGCCAATACGCTGCTGCCCCAGACCATCGCCCGCGTCTGTTCCATGACCGACACTCCCTGGGGACATGTCTCCTCCGGCTGCATCTACCGCGGGGCGAAGCTGATCCTCAACGGAAAAACTCAAAATGTGGAGGGGGCGGAATTGCGGCGTTTGTTTGCCGAGCACCCGGAGCAAATCTGCGGCTACACCGAATGGGACGAACCCAATTTTGCCTTCCGCCACGCCCCCTGCAATTTTTACAGCGGCACCAAGGCGCTGGCCGAGGAGGCCGTCCGTGGCCTGGGCCAGATGTACATCTGGCGGCCCGGCATGCCCTTCAACGAACGCAGCGAGCCGAGAAACTTTCTCTGGCGCCTGCAGAACTACGCCAAGGTCCTTGAAGGCGTGAACTCGATTTCACACCTCGATGACTTCGTGCGGGCGTGCCTGGATCTCTGGGAAAAACAGGCGCCGTTCGGGATTTACAATGTCACCAATCCCGGCGCCATCGCTACCCGCCAGATCGTCGAGATGATCCAGCGCATCCTCAAGCCGGAGCGCCAATTCGAATATTGGGAGAGTGACGAGAAGTTCTATCGTTATGGCGCCAAGGCGTTGCGTTCCAATTGCGTTCTGGATGTTTCAAAATTGCTGGCCACCGGCGTGAGAATACGACCGGTGGAAAAGGCCCTGGAAGATTCACTGCGTCATTGGACCGTCGCGGTCGACAACCTGGTGTATCATTGATGCCGGCTCCGATTTTCTACAAATAACCAAAGCCGATCCGACGCTCGATCATGAAATCAAAAAGCAATGTCTTTTCAAGCACCACCGCGAATAACGTCCGCCTCTTGATCCGGGCGTTGCTCGTGGGCTTCTTTGCGTTGGATCGCCAGACCCAAGCCCAGTACGTCCTGGCACCCGGACCCCAGGCACCCGACCAAACCCCGCCAGCCATGCAACAGGTCAATGAAATGGACGTCTTCGCCTCCGTTCCCCAAATCGAATCGGAACCGCTCAAGTGGGGACCATTGACTTTGCGGCCTCACCCTTATTACCAGTTTTTGTCCGCCGATGGCCTCCAGTCCAGCACCAATCAGGTTGCCAGTACCACCATCCAGGCCATTTCACCGGGCGCTTTGCTGGAGATCGGACGGCATTGGACCCTGGATTACTCGCCCCTGTGGACACTTTATTCCAACAAACAGTTCTCGGACAACTTCGGGCAAATGATCAAACTGGTGGGGGGAACCACCTATAATGATTGGGTTTTGGGGCTCAGCCAAAGTTATGACGAAATTGACGCTCCCTCGTCAGTGACCGCCAGTCAGACGCGTACGGAAACCTACAACACCGCCCTGACTGGTTTGTACACCATGAACAGCAAAATGTCGCTGGACCTGGGGTTGGGTCAGAACATCGTTTCGGCAGACCAGTTTTCCAGCTTCAGCGAATGGTCCACCATGGATTGGTTGAATTATCAATTCCGGCCCCGATTGAACGCCGCCGTCGGCTTGGGCGGCGGCTACGACGACGAGTCCTCCAGTCCGGACATGACCTTTGAACAATTTCAAGGACGGGTCAATTGGCGTGCCACTGACAAAATCGGTTTCCAACTTCACGGCGGCGTGGAGATCCGCCAGTTCCTCAGTGGTGGCGCGGCGCCCATCGTCAATCCGGTATTCGACGCCACCATCCAATATAAGCCCTTTGAACAAACCCGCATCTCCATCACCGGTCAGCGAACGGTGTCGGCTTCGTATTTGCAGGACCAGGTCACGGAAACCACGGGCGTCAACGCCAGCTTGAACCAGCGGTTGTTGGGAAAGTTTTTCTTGGATTTGAACGGCGGCTACCAGTTGGTGAAATACGTATCGTCGGTCAATACTTCCGGCTCGAACCGCGAGGATGATCTCTACACTTTTAACGCGCAGTTGAGCCGGACTTTCCTGAAACGCGGGACCATTGCGGCGCTGTACCAGCTCAGCAAGGACAATTCATCCCAGTCGGGTTACAGCTTTACCAGCCATCAGGTCGGATTCCGGATTGGCTTCAGCTACTGACGCAATCTCCGGGGAGCGGGCCGGGGACAGTGGACGGGCCGCGACCGCTCAGAACCACGTGAACTTCTCCGGCACAAAAATCGTGTCGCCTGGATGCAGATAAAATGGCGCACCGGCCTTCCCGTCCATCACCTTCTTCAGGTCCAGTTTGAATTTCTGCACGTGGTCCCCCTCCTGCCGGATCACCACCACCGCCTTCATGTTGGCCTTCTCATAATCAAACCCGCCCGCTTCCATGATGGCTTCAAAGGCCGTCATCGGGTGGTCCGCCACGACCCTTCCCGCCCGCAGCACCGAACCGGTCACGTAGACCGGGAAGGTGGAGCTCTGCACCTCCACCGTCACTTCCTTCGACAATAACTGCGTCGAGTAAAGATCCACCAGGTCCGCCTCCAGCTGCGCCGGGGTCTTGCCGGCCGCCTTCACCTCGCCAATCAAGGGCATCGAAATCATTCCGTCCCGCCGGATCGGCTGCGTCGTGTTCAAGTTCGGATTGGCCGGGAACAAAATTTTCAGCACGTCACTCTCACGCAGGGTGATGACATCGGGAATTTTGGTGACATTGGTGACTGCGGGTACATTGATGACATTCGTACCTTGCGGGGGGGGCGGGGTGGTAAACTCATTCGTCTGGCAGCCGGCAATCAACGCCAGCAAGGCCAGCAATGACAACAACGCTCCCAATTGGTGAAAGATACCGCCCTTGCCGCCAATGATCTCCGCCAGGGAATTTTTTTTCATAGTCGATTCCTCAGTTTAGAGTGATGTGCCTCCTTTGAACAGGAATCGCTAATAAAGTCAATTCGCATTTTAATTCCGGCGGCCATGCGGCAGCTTGACAATGATTGACACTCAAGCACGACATGCCGCTCTGTTCCGGCCAATCAACACCGCCTACCGGGCACCGACGACCGGACGCTTGGGATTGTGGATACGTACTGCTAATGTTGTAATGTAACAGAATACGTAACGATAATTCAAAAATTGGCAAGGTTTCAACAATTCATGGTTGGTCAAATTGCTGGAGTTCGACAATCTTTCTGCTTGTCAGGCGCAAATAAGCGCCATAACACCAATTAACACGGAACCAAACCATGAAAAAGATACTCGTACTTGCAACCATCCTTGGCTTCGCCGCCGCGCTTAACGTCTCGGCTGCCGATGCCAAGGCAAACTGGGATTCACTCTGCGCCAAGTGCCACGGAGCGGACGGCAAAGGGGACACCAAAATCGGCCAGAAGCTCGGCGTCAAGGATTTCACGGACGCCAAGGTCCAGGCGGATTTGAAGGACGATGTGGCCACCAAGAACATCAAGGAAGGCCTGAAGGACGCGGATGGCAAGACTTTGATGAAGCCGTTTGACACGCTGTCGGACGATGAAGTCAAGGCCCTGGTCCAATATGTCCGCACCTTGAAGAAATAGGCGGGTTTGCAGACGAGGGTTGCCGGATCGGCAATTCTGAAAGGCAACCCTCGTTCTTTTGAAGAGCCAAACCCAAGCCCGTTGTTATGCGCCCTTTCAAATTGCCACCGCAAATTCTGCGGTTGGTTCTGTTGGCTCTGGCCATTGTCGGATCCTATCTGATTGCGCGTTCGTTTCTCGTGCCGCCGTCGTTCGGTGAATACGGCTGGTATCGGGGCGATGCACTGGGGCTGATTGCGTCGCGCCCACCCGTATATGCGGGCAAGCAGGCATGCGATGAATGTCACTCGGACATCCTGCATACGCTGGCAGCGGATGCGCACAAAACACTTTCCTGCGAGGGCTGCCACGGCGTGAGCCGGGAGCATTGCGATAATCCGGACATCCTGCCGGTCAAAGCCACCGGCAGCCATTGCCTTCGGTGCCACGAAGCCAACCTGGCGCGCCCGGCCTGGCTCAAGCAAATCGTCGTCAAGGATCATTACGGGCCAAAATGCACGGAATGCCACCTGCCGCATCAACCCAACAAGAGTCCATGAAAACTCAAATTAGCCGGCGCAGTTCATTGCTGCGACTCGGCGGCGCCATCGCCGGCCTGCTCACGATTTCCGCCGCACGTGCGGCCAAAGCGGCGGTGCAGATGGTATTTGTTTCCACGACCGCGCCCAAGGGTTATGACCCGACCAAGCACAAATGGCTGATGTGCATTGATGACAACAAATGCATTGGCTGCGGACTGTGCGCGGAAGCGTGCAAAAAGGAAAACAGCGTTCCGGAAGGCCCCTACTATCGCACCTGGATCGAGCGTTACATCATCCCCAAGCCGAAACCGGGCACGGATCTGACCCGGGGCGAAGCGATCGTGGATTCGCCTAACGGCGGGATGCACGGTTTCCCCGAACCGACCTTGCCGAAGGACCAGATCGAACACGCCTTCTTCGTCCCGAAGCTGTGCAACCTGTGTGAAAACCCGCCGTGCGTCCAGGTGTGCCCTGTCGGCGCGACGTTTCGCGCGCCGGACGGGGCGGTGTTGATTGACCCGAAGTACTGCATTGGCTGCGCCTTTTGTGTCCAGGCCTGTCCTTATGGCTCCCGGTTCCTGAACCCCGCAACGAAGACCGCTGAAAAGTGCACGCTCTGTTATCACCGCATCACGCGCGGGCTGAAGCCGGCCTGTGTCGAGATTTGTCCGGCGGAGGCCCGTATTTTCGGCGATTTGAAAAATCTGGCTGCGGATGATCCGCTCCAGAAATTTTACGAAAAAAACCGGGTGCAGGTGCTCAAGCCGCATCTGGGCACCGAACCCCGCGTTCTGTATGCCGGCTTGGACAAGGAGGTCAGATGATATGACTGGCGAAGTAACCAATATCGTTGTCGAGGCGCTGCCGCAGTTTCAGGGTTACGTTTATCCCAATGAAGCCAGCCTTCACCCGGTCTGGAGCACGTTGATTGTCGTTTATCCCTACATCACCGGGCTCGTGGCCGGCGCCTTCATCATGGCTTCGCTGGTGCGCGTGTTCGATGTCAGGGCGCTGGCACCGGTGTATAGGCTCTCGATGTTGACAGCGCTGGCGTTTTTGCTTTGCGCCACCTTGCCGCTGCTGTGTCATCTGGGGCACCCCGAGCGCTGCTACGAAATCATGATGACGCCGCACATGACCTCGCCCATGGCGATTTTCGGTTTTGTCTATGCCTGGTATTTGATGGCGATCCTGCTGTTGGAGCTGTGGTTTGATTTCCGTCAGGACTTCGTGAAATGGTCCATGACTACGTCTGGTTTCAAGGGGATGCTCTATCGGGCGTTGACCCTCGGGGTGACCGATGTTTCGGAGCAAAGTGTGCGGCTGGACATGAAGATGGAGTGGATCCTTTCGATTGCCGGAATTCCGTCTGCTTTTTTGCTGCACGGCTATGTCGGCTTCATTTTCGGCTCCATCAAGGCCAATCCCTGGTGGGGCAACGTGCTGATGCCGATCATGTTTATCCTGTCGGCCATCGTGTCGGGCATTGCACTGTGCGTGTTCAACTACATCGTCCTGACCTGGATCCGCCGCAGGACCGTGGATATGCGCTGCCTGGACACGATGGCGATGTTTCTCTTCTACGCGCTGGTGGTGGATGCCGTCGTTGAGGGGTTGGACGTGCTCCATCGCGGCTTTGCGGCGGAGGAGGGGTTCGCCGTGTTGCAGACCATGATCCGCGAGAAGCTCTTTTACACGCTGAATATTGGACAGGTTGGCATCGGCACGCTGTTGCCGTTGCTGCTCCTGGGGTCGCTCCAGGTTTTGCGCCGGCGCGTGCCGGAGGCGGTTCGACGGAGCATGATTTTCTGCAGCGGAGCAACGATCCTGCTGGGCGTGCTGGCGATGCGTTGGAATGTCGTCATGGGCGGCCAGTTTTTCTCCAAGAGCCTGCGCGGCGTGATGAGTTACAAGATGGAATTTGCCGGACAGGAAGGCTGGCTCATCAGCGCCGTCATCATGTGCCTGCCGTTTATCATCCTGACCGTGCTGGTGAAACTGTTCCTGTCCGAGCAACTGCCTGCAAGCAGTCACGAGCCGCACAGCGGCGCCTCATCCTAGGCCCATGAGCAACGGCGTTCCCCGGGTTTGCGTTGGCGCCGGGCTCCATTGTTCCGGGGACGCGCCCTCCGCTGGCATGAAGAATTGGATTGTCCTGGGGACGGCTATCATGTCAATTAATGATAAGCCTTTAGCAAGATTGGAAAGGTTGGGCGTGCGTGGTGAAGCGAATATGTCTCGTGTAAGACTGCCATGCCGGCCACCGGAATGTTCGGGCGAAGTGACTTTCCCGGGAAGCGCTCGAATGAACCATGGGGTTCCGCAAAACCATGGCATTTCCGGTGATCAAACAGAAATGAAATTGGTGGTTGAACCGAACCGAAATGTATCTATGAAAAAAATACTCGTTATTGGCATCGCGGCCCTGGCCGTGACTGCCTGGTCTGTTCGCGCCGAAGACGCGAAGGCCCTCTACGAAAATGATTGCGCCAAATGCCACGGTGTCGATGGCAAAGGCCAGACCAAAATGGGCCAGAAACTCGGCGCCAAGGATTATACCGATCCCAAGGTCCAGGAGGCCTTGAAGGACGATGCCGCCGCCAAAGCCATCAAGGAAGGACTGAAGGACGCCGATGGCAAGTCCCTGATGAAGCCCGCCGAAGGCTTGAGTGACACCGACATCAAGGGACTGGTCGCCTATATGCGGACGTTTAAGAAGTAAGAAGCAGATTGGCCCCGGCTGTGATGCGGGGCGGGTTTGGTTGCTGTAGAAAGGTTTGTGATACAGCCGGTCGCCGGGCGGAAAATGCCCGGCGGCCCGGAAGTGATGTTTTTTACCTGCGGAAAAACTGACAAAGGCAAAGCCGGGCAAATTCCGCCGATGGCAATTTGAGCGATATATGAGCACCGAGAACACGGGGAAGCCGCCTCAACGGCCGTCCCTGCTGCAAAATTGGATGAGCTTGACCGGGCTGATCATCGTGATCGGCGGCCTGTTCTCCTTTTTCCTGCTGTTCATGCTCGATGCAGTTGCGAAGTTCTCCAATCCATACATCAGCATCCTGACCTGGATGGTGGCGCCGGCGTTTCTGGTATTCGGGTTCATTTTGACTTTGATCGGGGTGCTGCGCACGCGGCACAAGCGCGTGGGAAGCGCTTCCATGGTTTCAGCGGTGCAAATTGACCTTTCCCGCCCGCGCGACCGGCGCATCCTTGTCACCTTTGTCATCAGCAGCCTGCTGTTCATCATGCTTTCGGCGGTGGGCAGTTACAACGCCTTTAATTTCACGGAGTCTGTGCAATTCTGCGGCGAAACCTGCCACGGCGTCATGAAACCCGAACTGACGACCCATGATCACGGGCCGCACGCGCGCGTGGCCTGCGCGGCTTGCCATGTGGGACCGGGTGTGAATTGGTTTGTCCGTTCCAAACTTTCCGGCAGCTATCAAGTGTATTCCGTCCTGTTCAACAAATATCCGCGCCCCATCACCACGCCCATCAAGAATTTGCGCCCAGCCCGTGAAACCTGCGAGGAATGCCACTGGCCGCAAAAATTTACCGGTAACCTGGATCGCACCTTTACCTATTTCCAAAACGACGCCTCCAACTCGCCGTATGCCATCCGTCTCTCCATCAAAATCGGCGGCAGCGACCCGTCCCGCGGCCCCGTCGGCGGCATCCACTGGCACATGGTCGTCGGCAATCGTGTGGAATACATCGCCACCGACCCCGCCCGGCAGAAGATTCCGTGGGTGCGCATCACCGATTCCCAAGGCGTTGTCACCGTCTATCGCACCCCTAAATTCACCAATGATATCAGCCACTCTGAAATCCGGACCATGGACTGCATGGATTGCCACACCCGCCCGTCCCACCGTTATGTGTCCCCGGACAAGGCCGTTAATCTCGCCATGGAACTCGGCCAGATTGATCGCACGCTGCCCTGGATCAAGACCAACGCGGTCTATGTCCTGACCCGCAAATATGACACCGACAACCAGGCGCGCGATGGCATTGCCACCGCGCTGGCCGAACGTTATCCCAATGAGCCGCGTATCCGCGACGTCATCCCGGTGGTGCAGCAGATTTACCGGGACAATTTCTTTCCCGAAATGAAGGCCAACTGGAGCGTCTATCCAGACAACATCGGCCACATGATCTGGCCCGGCTGTTTCCGTTGTCACGACGGCAATCACAAGGCCGAGGATGGCCGGACCATCAAGGCCAACGACTGCAACGCCTGCCACACCATTCTGGCCCAGGGCAGCGGTGAGGAAATGCAGCAAATGACCCCGGGCGGCCAGCCCTTCAAACACACGGGTGGAGATTATGACCTTTCCTGCTCAGATTGCCATACCGGCGGTCCGTAGGCTGTCGGCGTTCATCGCCTGCGTCCTGCTCTGCCTGCCGGCCGGATTGTCGGCTTCGGCGGCCACCACCAATGCCGTCGAGAAGCTGGCGAACTCGGATTGCCTGGATTGTCATACGGACCCGTCCAACAGCCGCAAGGTGGATGGTAAGCTGGTTCCGCTCGCCATCTTTCCAACCAACAGTTTCGCCCGGTCCGTCCATTCCATGCTCGATTGCACGGACTGTCACACGGGAGTCAAGGAACTCGTCCACAACCCCGGATTGCCGGCGCCGGATTGCACCGGTTGCCATGAAAAAGAGGGGAAGGATTACGCTGCCAGCATCCACGGCGTGAGTCATGCGCTCGGCGCTTCCGGCGCGGCCAATTGCTGGGACTGCCACGGTTCGCACGACATCCTGCCCGTCAAGAATCCCTCCTCGCCGGTTTTCAAACTCAATCTGCCGCAGACCTGCGCCAAATGTCACAACAACACCAAGCTGACGCAGGAATATCAGATGAAGCATCCGGAGGCGGCGGCGCTCTACCTCGACAGCATTCATGGCCGGGCGCTGATGAAGATGGGCCTCATCGTGGCGCCGTCCTGCAACGATTGCCATGGCACGCACGACATCAAACGGTCCGTGGACCGTGATTCGCCCATCAACCACGCCAACGTCGCCAAAACCTGCGGCAAATGCCACGTCGGCATCGAGGAAACCTACAACCAAAGCGTTCACGGGCAATTGCTGGCCAAAGGCGATTCGCGCGGACCCGTCTGCACGGATTGCCACACAGCGCATGACATCGAGAATCCCGAGGGTAACAATTTCAAGGCCATCAGCGACGCCCGTTGTGGCAGATGCCACGCCGACCGGCTGGAACATTATCGCGACACCTATCACGGCAAGGCCATGGCCCTCGGCAAACCCAATGCCGCGCCCGCCGTCGCCGCCTGTTACGACTGCCATGGCCATCACGACATCCTGCCGCCCTCCAATCCGGCGTCGCACCTTTCCAAGACCAACATCCTCGCCACCTGCCAGCAATGTCATCCCGGCGCCACCATCGGCTTCACCGAATACAAGCCGCACGCCAACCCGCTGGACAAAAAGAATTATCCGCTGTTGCACATGGTCTTCCTCGGCATGACCGGTCTATTGATCGGCACGTTCGCCTTCTTTGGCCTGCACACGCTCATGTGGCTCGTCCGGGCCGTCTATCTTTACCTGCACGATTCGAAGAAGTTCCGCGAAGCCAAAATCGCGACGCAAACGGACGGCGAATGGTTCACGCGGTTTGTGCCGTTCGAGCGGCTCCTGCATTTCATGGTGGTGAGCAGCTTCCTCCTGCTCGTCGTCACCGGCATGCCGTTGAAGTTTTATTACACGGGCTGGGCCAGGGCCATTTTCACCGTCATCGGCGGACCGGAAACCGCGCGCACGCTGCACCGGTTCGGCGCCGTGGTGACGTTCATGTATTTCGGCCTGCACCTGGCCTCGCTCATCGGCAAGGCGTGGAAGGGCAGGGGAACGCTGCGCGATCCGGCCGACGGCA
Source organism: Limisphaerales bacterium (assembly GCA_052145735.1). Lineage (GTDB taxonomy): Bacteria > Verrucomicrobiota > Verrucomicrobiia > Limisphaerales > UBA11358 > UBA11358. The sequence continues at coordinate 9,083 of JBKQOA010000058.1, read as the reverse complement.
AACTCCATTTCAAACGGCTGTGGGACGTGTTGTTCGGGGCTGATTCCATGATGCCGACCCTCCAGGACTGGCGGGATTTCACGGCGCACAACAAATGGTTCTTCGGCAAGGGACCGAAGCCGCAATTCGACCGGTGGACGTACTGGGAGAAGTTCGATTACTTCGCCGTGTTCTGGGGTGTGGCCATCATCGGCACCTCGGGCCTGCTTATGTGGTTTCCGACTTTTTTCACGAAGTTCCTGCCGGGCTGGGTCCTCAACATCGCGTTGATCATCCATTCGGACGAGGCGTTGCTGGCCGCCGGCTTCATCTTCTCCATCCACTTTTTCAACACCCATTTCCGCATCGAGAAATTCCCCATGGACACCGTCATTTTCTCCGGGCGGGTTTCCAGGAACGAGATGCTGCACGAACGCAAACGCTGGTACGACCGGCTGGTTGCGACCGGCCGGCTGGATGACCATCGCGTCAAGGACGAATGGTTGCGCTGGAAAAACATCGCGCGGTCGTTCGGCTATTTCTTCTTCGGCCTGGGCATGCTGCTGCTGCTGCTGATCATCTACGCGATGATTACCCGCCTGGCGCACTGAGGCGGTTGGTTGAGAGTTAAAGGCTGAGAGTTTGGCCCGGATTCCGAGGCTGGGGAGCACGTCGGCCTCGGGTGTCGTTGGACGCGCCTCGCGTCCAGCCTTTTGAAGCGCAGACTGGTTTTCGCCCACCGGACTATTCTACTGACTCAGTATTTTACGCGAGGGCGCGGAAAACTGTGTCCGAGGCGGGTGCGCTGCACAGCAACTTCGGAGTTTGCGGTTTTTCAAGGGTATGCTTTTCGATTTCGTTCAAACGGCAAGCGTTAAGATTTCAGTTTTCTGTCTCATGGCATTTCAGTTGCTATTTGCAAACGCCTTCAAGGTTAAGTGAGAACTATGAGAAAAATGATTTTACTGCCGGGCTCCATTTTAATGGCCGTGGCATTGCCTCTTTACGCGGATTTTTCCAACCCCGGTTACGTCACCCTGGATCATCCGCCGGTCACCCTCCACTGGCAGATCGCCAGTTCGTTGGTTAACGGTACAGACCATTTCTCAATTTTGGACACCCGCCGACAGTTGAATCCTGAAAGTGTCAGCGTCACCGGCAGTGCCATCCTTGCGCCTGCTTTTAAAATGAGCAGTCCAGCGGTCCCCGTCCCTGAACCCACGCATTATGTGTTGATGGGGCTGGGTGTGCTCGGGCTTTTCCTGGCCCGACGCGATCGCCTCAGCGCGAGATGAGATACATTATTCGGGCCCGGCTTCTCGGGTTTCGGGTCTTCCTTTCAAGTTCTGGTGAATTGGCGTCTTTGTTGTTCCAACCGTGTTCATTCGTACTACTATCCGTAAAAACTGTGTCTTGCTGCGCAAATTGTCGTCCTCGTTCTCCTTCTCGTCCTCGTCCCTCGATTTCCGTGGTTTCGATTACGAGAACGAGGACGACGAGGAGGACGATTGGGTTGCGGCTATTGCCGTGCTGGGTTCATTCGTGGTTAAAATCTCAACAAAAAAGGTGCATTCGCCGCCAAACTACGTGGAGTCGTCCCCTTCATCCTGCCCGATATTTAAAGGTCATGAACCGCTTGCGGTATCCGTTCCTTTGTGTCCTGGTCCTGGCATTCACCCTGCCGGCCCGGGCCGGATTGAAGAACAGCGATTGTTTGGATTGTCACTCGGACCAGACGCTCGCCATTACCAACGCCGCCGGCAAGACGGTTTCATTGTTCGTGGATGAAGCCAAACTCAAGGCTTCCGCCCACAAAACCAACGCCTGCGTCAGTTGCCACGCCGATGTCACCGTCAAACATCCCGACGACAATGTCCCGTTAAAGCCCGTCAACTGCGCGACGTGCCACGAGCAACAGACCGAGAGTTACAGCGCCAGCGTGCATGGACTGGCGGCCAAGGCCGGACACCTTGACGCTGCCACCTGCCGCGACTGCCACGATTCCCATGAAATCCTGCCGGCCAACCTGCCGGCCTCGCCGCTGCATTACTCGCACCTGGCCGAAACCTGCGGCGTGTGTCACGACCAGGAAGTCAAGGATTGGACGGTCAGCGTGCATGGCAAGGCGATGGCTGCGGGCATGCGCGACGCGCCCACCTGCACCGACTGCCATTCCGAACACAAAATTGCCGACCTGAAAAGTGCTTCGCCGCAAGTTTCCGCCGAAGTGTGCAGCCGCTGCCACGCGTCAGAACGGCTCAACACCAAGTACAACCTGCCCGGCGACCGTGTGAAGACGTTTTTTGAAAGTTATCACGGCCTCGCGGCGCAATACGGCTCCACCGTGGCCGCCAACTGCGGCAGTTGCCACGGCTACCACAAAATTCTGCCCTCGACCGACACCAATTCGACCATCAACGCGGCCCACCTGATCGAGACCTGCGGCAAATGCCATCCGGGCGCCGATGAAAAATTCGCCGCCGGCAAAATCCACGTGGACATCGAATCAACCAAATCAGCCGACGGCGGCAACGGCATCGGCCTGCAAATCAACTGGTGGGTGCGCCAGATTTATCTGGTCCTGATCTTCGGCACCATCGGCTCGATGTTCATTCACAATTCGCTGTTGTTCCTGCGCAAAGTCGCCGCGCGTTATCGGGTGGCCGTGCGGCCGGTGGTGCGGATGAGCCTCGCGCAACGCTGGCAACATTTTGTGCTGGCGGCCAGCTTCATCATCCTGGCCATCACCGGGTTCGCGTTGAAATTCCCCGAATCATGGCTCGCGCGGGCGATGGGTTCCAGCGAACCGTTCCGGCGCTGGACACATCGCATCGCCGGCGTCGTGCTGCTGCTCGTCGGGCTCTGGCATTTGATTTATCTGCTCCGCTCGAAGGAAGGCCGGCAACTGGTCTGGGATTTGTTTCCGGTGAAACAGGACCTGGCCGACGTGTGGTGTCAAATCCGTTACCTGTTCGGCTGGAGCACGGAGAAGCCGAAGATCGGTAGGTTCGGCTACGCCGAGAAGATGGAATACTGGGCGGTCATCTGGGGCACCCTCATCATGGGCGTGAGCGGATTGATGATCTGGTTCAAGATGGATGTGACGCGATTCCTGCCGCGCTGGATCGTGGATGTGGCGCTGACGATCCATTACTACGAAGCCATCCTCGCCTGCCTGGCGATCGTGGTCTGGCATTTCTACCACGTCATCTTCGATCCCGATGTGTATCCGCTCAATCCGGCGTGCTGGGATGGTCACGTCTCCGAGGAATGGCAGAAGCACGAGCATCCGTTGGATAAAGCGTCAACTTCGAGCGCTGAACATTGAAAGCGGGCAGGCCGGTCAAAATCTGATGGACAAGCAATCCGCCGGCGCCTAGCGTCGTGGTCGTACCCGATCCAGCCGCCCATGAAGAAATGTTCCTATTGCGGCAAAGAATATCCCGACGACGCGGATATCTGCGCGTTTGACCAGAACCCGCTCGACGCCGTCACGCCTCCATTGCCGTCACTGCCGCCAGCCAGCAGCTTCTACAAATGGGTGGCCACATTCAGCCTTCTGGCCCCGGTGATTGTGATTCTCATCTACCTTTCCCTGTTTTTATATTTCCGGGCCAATGGCAGGGTCTGGCCCGCGTTGTTCGTCGCCGTCGGATTGCTGGTGATGCTGTTGCTTGTTTCGGGCCTCGTCCTCGGCGTTGTGACGTTGGTAGCCGTCAAATCCCATGAACGCAAGGGTGTATTTGGCAGGGCGCTGGTCGGGACTTGTCTCAACGGCCTGTTTCTGGTGTTGTTGATTGTTGTGCCGCTATGGTTGTCGATCGGTTTCAGAAATAAATTCCCCGGAACGCCGCAAGCCCGGCTCGCCCGGGCCAGCAATAAACTGGCTGTGGCCGGAACCGGCGAGAACAGATTTTACGCGCTGGATGATGCGGCCAAAGACAGTTTCAACGCCGGACGGATTGAGGATGCCCGCAAATATGCCACCGAGTTGCTCGCCCTGGCCCCAAGCCATCCGGGTAACTGGAATTATGGGAACGCCATTCAGGACGGCAACCTCGTGCTGGGACGCATTGCGTTGAGTGAAGGGCAGGTGGAGGAGGCCGGGCGATGTTTGCTGGAAGCCGGCCGGAGCCCGGGTTCGCCCCAGATGGACAGCTTCGGCCCGAATATGAGCCTGGCAAAAGATCTTCTGGAAAGAGGAGAAAAAGATACCGTGCTGCAATATTTCGAGCTTTGTCGAAAATTCTGGAAAATGGATAACGGCAAGCTGGACCTGTGGAGTCGGGAGGTGAAGGCTGGCCAGATTCCTGATTTCGGTGCGAACCTGGTTTATTGATATTCCGCCATTAATGTCAACGGCCCGGTTCTTCATATTGCAACCTGGCTCCACGCTTTGCCGGAACTTGAGTTCCCGCCCGGTTGCCGGCTTTGGTTGTCGGGCTGGAAACAAAGTGAACGTCAGAACCGCAAACCTGCAGGACGTAGCAGCAATTGCCCGACTCTCGGACGAGCTGGGTTATCCGTGTGACCCGGCCACGATGGAGACCCGCGTCCGGAAGGTCACCCGCCAGAACCACCATTTGCTCCTCGTCGCGCAGAATGACCGCGGCGAGGTCTGCGGCTGGCTGCACGCCTTCGCCGCTGATTCCATCGAATCCGGTTTCCGGGTGGAGATTTCCGGACTGGTGGCCGCAAAGGCGGCACAAAGATCCGGGGTGGGGAGCCGTCTGGTCGAGGCAGCCGAACGTTGGGCCCGGGAAATCGGGGCGGAGTTCGTCAGCGTGCGCAGCACCGTCAACCGCAAGGCAAGCCACCCGTTTTACCGGAAACTCGGATATGAATTGAGGAAAACCCAAAGGACGTATTGCAAGTGCCTTTGACCCAGGCCCGGCTTGTCGTCTGGCGCTGATGGTTCTGCCTGCAGTCGGTTGCGCCTATCCCCTCCAAAGGCCGCCAAAAAACGCCATCCTGATTTTTCTTGGACCAGCTTGAGTAACTTGATGAAAAAACTGGTGCGCTGTTTTTTTCTTTTTTCATACAGGTGCGCAATGGATTGGGGGTTTTCGCGTTGACTGTTTTGAATTTCCCCCTGAATCTCAACGGACCGTAAACACGCAAATAAAATATCTTCCATGATCACACTCGGCATTATCATCGGCAATCGCGGTTTCTTCCCTGCGCACCTCTGCGACACGGGTCGCAAGGAAATCCTGGCCACGCTCGAAAAACTTGGCATCGGCATCGTCACGTTGCCGGTGGACGCAACCAAGTTCGGCGCGGTCGAATCCATGGAAGATGCGCAGAAGTGCGCCGACCTGTTCAAGCAAAATGCCGGCAGGATTGACGGGGTCCTGGTCACACTGCCGAATTTCGGGGATGAACGCGGCGTGGCCAACGCCCTCCGCTGGTCCGGTTTGCAAGTGCCGGTGCTCATCCATGCGTTCAATGACGATCCGAAGACCATGACCGTCAAGGACCGCCGTGACAGCTTCTGCGGCAAGATGTCGGTCTGCAACAACCTCCGGCAATACCGGATTCCCTTCACCCTCACACGCCTGCACACCTGCACTCCCGACAGCAAAAGCTTCGCGCTGGATTTGCAGGATTTCGTCGTGACCTGCCGCACCCTCAAGGCCTTGAAGAATCTCCGCATCGGCGCGCTGGGCGCCCGTCCCACGGCGTTTAATACCGTCCGGTATAGCGAAAAACTGCTCGAGCAGTCCGGCATCAGCATCGAGACCCTCGACCTTTTCGAGCTGTTCGGCCGGGTCGGCAAATTGAAGGACGGCGACGCGGCGGTGGAAGCCAAATTGAAGGAAATTCAAAACTACGTGGCCGCCAAATCCATTCCCCCGGTGGCCCTGTTGAAGATGGCCAGGTTCGGCGTGGCCGTGGATCATTGGATGAAAGATACCAGGCTGAATGCGACGGCCATCCAATGCTGGACCGCGATGGAGGAATTTTTCGGCGTTGTTCCCTGCACGCTGATGAGCATGATGAGCAACATGCTGATGAGCAGCGCGTGCGAGGTGGACATCATGGGCACCGTGGCGATGTATGCCATGGCCCAGGCCGGCGGCAAGCCCAGCGCGCTGGTGGATTGGAACAACAATTACGGCGAAGATCCGGACAAGGGCGTCGTCTTCCATTGCAGCAACCTGCCGAAGGACGTGTTTGTGGAGAAAGGCGAGGGCGAACCGGTGATGGATTACCAGGAAATCCTCGCGGGCACCGTGGGCAAGGAAAACAGCTACGGCACCATCGTGGGCCGGGTGAAAGCCGCGCCGTTCACCTATTTGCGTGTAAGCACCGATGACGCCGCCGGCAAAATCCGCGCCTACATCGGCGAAGGCGAATTGACGAACGACCCGTTGAAAACGTTCGGCGGTTATGGCGTGGTTAAAATCCCAAACTTCCAAAAGTTGCTGGCTTACATTTGCGAGAACGGCTTCGAGCACCACGTGGCCATCAACCCGACGCGGATTTCCGCCGGGGTGAAGGAGGCGTTGGGCAAGTATCTCGGCTGGGACATTTACTCGCACGTTTAGCGGCCCGTTGAAAGAGCAGAAGCTGACGTAAGGAGGCTTCGGAGTCCGGGATGAACCGGAGCGGTTCTGTCTGTTTTGCCAAAGGGTTGCAAAAATGCCGCTTCCTGCAAGGATGTGTTCGAGTTATGGAAAAGTTGCCGCAGGTGGTTTTGCTTTTGGAATCTTCCCGCGGGGCGGGACGCGCCTTGTTGCGCGGTTTCGTCAATTACGCCCGCCACCATGGTCCCTGGGCGCTCAACTGGGAACCGGGCGGCTTGAATGAAATCTGGCCCCGCCTGAGCCGGCTCGATGCCCAGGGGGTCTTCCTCCGTGATGGCAAACATATTCGCAAGGTTCTGGCCCTGGGCATCCCCACCGTGGTCGTGGGCCATCGCAATGAAGATTTTCCTGATGTCGCTCACGTGGTCACGGATTCAGAAGCGGCCGGACGGCTGGCGGCGGAGCATCTGCTGGGCTGCGGTTTCAAACATTTCGCCTTTTGCGGTCCCAGCCACATCCATTGGTCCGCCGTCCGCCGGAAAAGTTTTCAGAAGCGGTTGAAGCAGTCCGGGCGGAAAGCTTACTTTTTTGACGCACCGGCGGAAGGATATGAGACGTTCTGGAAAACCGGGCATTCAATCATGGGGCGCTGGCTGAAATCATTGCCCAAACCGGTCGGGGTGATGGCCTGCAACGACGACCTGGCCCATCATCTGGTGGAAGCCTGCAAGACCGCCGGCCTGCACGTTCCCGACCAGGTCGGCATCGTCGGCGTGGACAATGATGAACTGGTCTGTGAATTGTCCTCCCCGGCGATTTCCAGTGTGGGGATCAACTTTGAACGCGCCGGCTATGAAAGCGCCCGCGTGCTGGATGAATGGATGCGCCAGGGCAAAAACCCCCGGCCTGCCAGAATCGCTGCGCCCGCCACCCATGTCGTTCCGCGCCTTTCCACCGACATTCTGGCGGTGGAGGACCCGCAGTTGTTGAAAGCGCTGCGTTTCATCCGCGATCATGCCCGCGAAAACGTGCGGGTGGCGGAAGTGGCCCGGGCTGCCGGCCTTTCGCGGCGGGCTTTGGAAAACCGGTTCCGTCTGGAGCTGGGGCGATCCATTTTGCAGGAGATCCGCCGCCTCCGGGTGGACCTGATCGCGCAGATGCTGATGGAAACCGATTTGCCGGTGTCTCACATTGCCGGGGCATTGGGATATGAGAATGTGCAGCATATCGCCCGCTATTTCCGCAAGGAAAAACGCATGAGCCTGGTCGCGTTCCGTAAACGCCATGGTTCTTCCTAGCGGCAGGTTGCCTTATTGCGGTATCCAGCCGTTTAGGGGAAAATCGGCGTGCGCAAAATGGCTAATAATATACGCATTTTGGGGCGCCCGTCGGGCGGCCATTGTGTTAGCCTTGAATCGTCACCTCGAATATTCGTTCCATCCGGCTTCGGCGCGTGGCGGGTGGAAAAAACGGCAAATTGAAGTGATTGCGAATTTTATAGCAGGAAACAGGCAGTATTTAAAAATCAACACCAGGTTTTATCATGATTAATCTAAAACAATCGGAAGTCTGGTTCGTCACCGGCAGCCAGCATCTTTACGGACCCGAAACCCTCAAGGCCGTCGCGAAGCATTCGCAGGAAATCGCCAAAGCACTCAACGTTGCGTCCGCCATTCCGGTCAAGGTTCTATTCAAACCCGTCATGACCACGCCGGATGACATCACGGCGCTGTGTCAGGAGGCAAACAACGCCAAAAACTGCATCGGCTTCATCATCTGGTGCCATACGTTCTCGCCGTCGAAAATGTGGATCAATGGGCTGAAGCAGCTTCGCAAGCCCGTCGCGCACCTGCACACGCAATACAACCGCGACATTCCGTGGGCCGCCATCGACATGGATTTCATGAACATGAACCAGGCGGCGCACGGCGATCGCGAGCATGGGTTCATCTGGAGCCGGATGCGTTTGAACCGCAAGGTGGTCGTCGGCTTCTGGCAGGAAAAAACGACGCAGGAAAAGCTCGGTGCCTGGACGCGGGCGGCGGCGGCGTGGGCCGACTGGCAGACGGCAAAGTTCTGCCGTTTCGGCGACAACATGCGCGAAGTGGCCGTGACCGAGGGTGACAAGGTTTCTGCGCAAATGAAATTTGGTTTCGCGGTCAACGGCTACGGCGTGGGGGACCTCGTGAAGTTTGTCAACGAGGTTTCCACCCGGAAGATTGATAATCTGGTGGAGCAATACGAAGCCACTTATGCTGTCGCCGCCGACCTCCGCAAGGGAGGCGCCCGGCATGATTCCGTGCGCGAAGCCGCGCGTATTGAACTTGGTTTGCGCACGTTTCTGAAGGCCGGCAATTTCAAGGGTTTCACGACGACGTTCGAGGATTTGCACGGCCTGGTGCAATTGCCCGGCCTCGCGCCGCAGCGGTTGATGGCCGACGGTTATGGTTTTGCCGCCGAAGGCGATTGGAAAACCGCCGCGTTGGTGCGCGCGATGAAAGTCATGGCGTCCGGTCTTCCCGGCGGCACGTCGTTCATGGAGGATTACACCTATCATTTGTCGCCGGGCAACAA
>JBKQOA010000057.1:0-39311 GCA_052145735.1 Limisphaerales bacterium | reverse complement strand
CGCGCCGGGTTTTCCTCCAAAGAATTTGCTCTCAACCAGTTGGTCGCGTTGCCGTTGTTAAATCATGCTGTGCGAGACTGGATTGCTCCACGGGCCCGGGCCGTGGGCGTCCACGGCATTCACGCGGAACCGGCATTTCACACCGGAGGTCAGGTCTTTAATTGTGAATCAGCACCACGGATGGTTTGCGCAATGGATTGAAATTGGAACCTTTCATTGCGGATTTCTTCTTTTCGCGTCAGAAGATTTTCTTCCTGCAATGGATCCAAGTTTCCGGCCTCGTGAACCGGTACCACGCCGGGGCAAGCATCATCAGCCTCGGCCGACCTTTTCGACAACCGAAGGCTGAACAATGAAAGCAGCGCGGTCTGAACCAAGGTCAAAACCAGGAACGCTTGCACGATGGTCGTCCACCAATAGAAACCTCCGCCAGCCAAACGCGTGTCCATCTGCGTATCGACCGCCGTGCTTGCTGGACTGCCCAAGGCAGATGTCAAAAATTGCAACCCCAGCAAGGCCAATGAGGTGACGCTGGAAATCACCAGGAAACCGTTGATCAACCGCCGACTCATGTATTTATTGTTCATGTTTTCCATACTGTTGGTTCTGTTAACGTTTGTTCTTCCACTCTATACTTAGGAACCGGCGGCCAAAGGTAACAAAAATAATGGTCAAATCGTTAAACCATTGAACAACAATACCGGAAAGCAACCACGGCGGCCCGCCGATTCATGAAAGGCTTTAGGCTTGTGCCGTCCGCGGGATGTGGTTTGTTGGTTTTCAGCCGGCCCGACCCGATTTTTTTATGAAACGAATGATCTTCACGACGCTGGTGGCGGTGGTCCTCGCCACCTCGTGTCCGCCAACCGTGGCCGCCGACGCCACGGTTGAACTGAAGGCCCTGGTCGGGAAAATCCGGGATGACATGGCCGCCGGCAAAACGAACGTGAGTGATCTGGCCGATGACCTGAGACAATTTGATGACCTGCTCGTCCGGCACCAAGGCGAAACAACGGATGCCGTCGCCAACATCGTGTACATGAAAGCCATGTTGTACGACGAAGGTTTGCACGACCAGGCCAAGGCCGCCGAGCTCGTGAAACAACTCAAGGTTGATTTCCAAGGCACGGAATTCGTTGCCGCACTGGAAAAACGCGAAGCGGCGCAAGCAGCGGGCCAGAAAATACGCGCCTCGCTGGTGGTGGGAACAAAATTTCCCGACTTCAACGAAAAGGACGTGTCCGGAAAATCGCTTTCCATCACCAATTATCAGGGCAAGGTGGTGTTAATCGATTTCTGGGCGACTTCGAGCGAGTCATGCCGCGCCGAACTGCCCTACGTCATGTCCGCCTACAATAAATACCACGACCAGGGATTTGAGATCATCGGCATCAGCCTGGATCAGGACCCGGCAAAATTCACCGAATTCACCCGGGCCATGGGCCTGACCTGGCCGCAATACTTTGACGGGCAGGGCTGGCAGAACAAACTGGCGGTTAAGTATGGAGTTGAAAGAATTCCCGCCACCTACCTGCTCGACCGGGAAGGCAAAATCACCGGCAAAGATTTGCACGGCGAGGCACTGCCCGCTGCCGTGGCCAAGGCCCTGGGGATTAATTAACGCTGTCCGGAAAGGTGTAAACCGTCCACGGCATCAGGTCTTTCGCTTCGGTTTTTCACCGAACACCTTGTCAATCGCCTTTCTGAATTTGCTGTCCGGAACGGGGGTCTGGTTTTGCGCGGTCGGGCCGGCGATCTCCGCCTCCAGGTCGAGCACAAACGACTTCAACCGGTCGCAGCGGGCCTGGAGTTTTTTGATTGAAACCTCCAGTTCCCCGACTTCGGTTCTCAAGGTTGCCGCGATTTCCTGTTTATTCATGATGTGGATGCCAGGGTTGAACTTCCGCGACCCACTAAACCAGCTTGGCTGATAAACTCAAGCCGAAAGGCCACCGCCTTCCCAACGACGTCCCGCAAAGCAGGATCACGTTAAACCAAAATCCTTCATGCCGGGTGCTCCAAAACGCCCTGTGGTGGTGTTGGAAAAAGTTTCTTCACCCAACCGCCCGCCGCTGATAGGCTCGGTTCAACATGAAAACTCACTTAGCCTTCCTCACCGGCCTGTTCACGCTCGCACTCGGAGTTTCTCCGATCCGGGCTGATGTCACTCCCAATCCCCTGTTCGCCGACAACGCGGTGCTGCAACAAGGCATGAAGGTGCCGGTCTGGGGCACGGCCGATCCGGGCGAGCGCGTCACGGTGGAATTCGCCGGACAGCGTGTTTCCACGACGGCGGATGCCGCCGGGAAATGGCTGGTCCAACTGGCGCCGATGAAGGCCAGCAGCCAACCGGGCGCTCTGACGATTTCCGGCAACAACAAAATCGTGCTGACGAACATCCTGGTCGGCGAAGTCTGGATTTGCAGCGGGCAATCCAACATGGAACGGCAGCTCGGAATGCGTGACGGGCAGAAACCCATCACGGACTGGGAAAAGGAAGTCGCGGCGGCGAAGTATCCGGAGATCCGGCAATTCTATGTGCCGCAAACGAAGGCGTTCGTTCCCGCTCAAACGGTGAAAGGCAATTGGTCCGTCTGCTCGCCGGAAACGGTCAAGGATTTCACCGCCGTCGGCTATTTCTTCGGACGCGATCTTTACCTCGACCGCCACGTGCCCATCGGTTTGATCCACACCTCCTGGGGCGGCACGCCGGCGGAAGCCTGGACCAGCGAGGCCGCTTTGAGTCAGCTGTCGGATTTTACGGATGCGGTGACGAACCTGAAACAACTGGTTGCCAACCCGGCCCAGGCTCAACGCGAAACCCAGGCCAAACAGGACGCCTGGTATCTCAAGGTTGATACCGGCATACAGGCCAATCCCGCCTGGAACGCGGTTGATCTGGATACAAGTTCATGGAAGACGATGAAGGTTCCCGGCTATTGGGAGGACAACGGGTATCCGGGGTTCGACGGCCTGTTCTGGTTCCGGCGGACGTTTGATTTGCCCGGGAACTGGGACGGTTCCGACGCGGAATTGCATCTGGGCGCGGTTGACGACAACGACACAACCTGGGTGAACGGCACGGAAGTGGGCGCGACGATAGGCTATGATGTACCACGCGTTTATCGCCTGCCCGCCAGCGTGTTGAAACCGACCAACAATGTCATCGCCGTGCGCGTGCTCGACACCGGCGGAAACGGCGGCCTTTGGGGCGGCTCGGATCCAATGATGCGCCTGCTCGTCAATGCCGGAGGACAGACGAACTCCATTCCGCTCACGGGCGAATGGCTGTGCCGGCAGGGAGTTTCGCTCACCACCGTGGGATGGCCGCCGACGGATTACAGCCAGAGTCCCAATGCGCCCACGGTGCTTTACAACGGCATGATCGCGCCGCTCCTGCCCTACGCAATGCGCGGTGTCATCTGGTATCAGGGTGAATCGAACGTGGGCCGCGAACGGCAATACCGCACGTTGTTCCCCGCGATGATTGCCGACTGGCGCCGGGTGTGGGGCGAAGGCGGCTTTCCGTTCCTGTTCGTGCAAATCGCGCCTTTCAACAGCATGACCCCGGAAATCCGCGAGGCGCAACTGCTGGCCTTGCAGCACACGACCAACACGGCGATGGCCGTGACGATTGATTGCGGCGACGCGAACGACATTCACCCGGCGCACAAACAGCCGGTGGGCGCGCGGCTGGCCCTGGGCGCACGGGCGCTGGCTTATGGCGAAAAAATCGAGTATTCCGGACCTCTGTTCGCATCCATGAAAATCAAGGGCGCCAACGCCGTCTTGAGTTTCACTCATATCGGTGGCGGATTGGTGGCCAAGGACGGGCCGCTCCAAGGTTTCACGATTGCCGGTGAAGACAAGGTTTTCCATCCCGCCCAGGCTGAAATTCACGGCAAGACCATTGTAGTCCATGCCGCCGCGGTGTCCAAACCGATGGCGGTCCGCTACGGCTGGGCCAATGTGCCGGAAGGAAACCTGTTCAATCGCGCCGGGCTGCCCGCGTCGCCTTTCCGGACTGACGTGGACTAGCCGCGTGTCAAAGTGTCCAAGTTATTGACGCCAGCCGCACCAGGCAACGGGCGGGCGCATGGCCCGGCTTGTGCTGATTCATTCATATCGAGGCACGATGACCAGAGAACAAACAAGCCAGGACGATGACTTTGCGGATTTGCGCCCCGGCGCAAAATCCTTTCCCTTGCTCCGGAGCGGGCCGGTTATTTTGATCAAAGGTGAAACGGGAAATGTCGCCTCCCTGCCCCGCATGCAAAACCAGATTGACATCGTCCGCGATATTTCCGAGCGGCTCGGCGCGGCGGACATCGGCTACATGCTCACCGGTTCGATGGCGCTGAATGGCTATGCCCTGCCCTGCGTGCCCCACAACCTTGACTTCGTCGTCGCCCTGCGCCCCCAGGACGCCGAGGTGATGGTCCGTTTGTTCAATCCCGACTATGAAGTTTCCCGCGAGGCGGTGGACAGCGCCATTGCCCGACAGTCATTCTTCAATCTGTTCCACCGGAAAAGCCGGGTCAAAGTGAACTGCATCATCTGCCAGCAAAACAGGTATCATCTCACCGAATTCAGCCGCCGGCAGCGCGTCAAATTTGAAAACATCAAGACCTGGATCGTGAGCAAGGAAGACCTCATCATCTCGAAACTGCATTGGGCCCGGAAATCGCGTTCCCCGCGGCATCTGCGCGATGTGACGAACCTCGCCGCCACCGGTTGCGACCAGGATTACATCGAACGCTGGACCCGGGCGCTCGGAATATTCAAACTGTGGGAGGAATGTTCGACCGGCTGCCAACCGGAGCCGGGGTCCGGGGCTTGAAGTGCAACACCTGCCACCGTTTCAGGTCTGGCCTTGTCCGTGTTCCGACCGAAGATTGCGCTGATGGTGTCCAGCAACCGGGGCATGTCGAGCGGTTTGGAAAAGAACGCCGCGGCGCCGGCGGCCAGGCAACGGTCCTTGAATTCCCCCGGCTCGGCCCCGGAAATGACGATGATGGGAATTCCATCGCCCACGCCAATGCGCCGGAGCCAGTCGATGATCAAAAAGGCGTCCCAAGTATTGCCGCTTTGGGCGGCGTCGGGCGGAAAAAGAATATCGAGCAGGATCAAGCCCAGCTTTTCCCGGCGCGCGATTGAAAAGGCTTCAGGACCGTCAACGGCCGCATATACTTCATAGCCCCTGGATTTGAGCGCCGGGAACAATGCCTTCAGGACGACGGGATTGTCATCAATCACCAGAATCTTTCTGGTCGACAAATGGGACGCCGGGGTCACTTGGCCATGATGGCAGAACGCAGGGGAAAAAACAGCAAACTTTTTGCAATTCCCCGACGAAAATTCATACCCCTGCCATCACGTCCGGATTTAATGCGAGCCACCATTCCAAACTGCTTTTCAGCAAAGCCTTTCCCCATCTTCCCCTCCGCATTCGGCGTCAAGCCCAGTCAACACGACGCCGGAAATCAAAATCCCGCCGCCTGCTTTCAGCGCGCGGATTTTTTCTCAAGTGAACGGAAAACTTCTTTTGTCATGGCTCGTTAAATTGTTGAAACATTCGTTAAAAAGTCCACGCGGTGGCGTCAAGAGTTGTGTGTAAAAGCGCGGAGCGGGTGACGGGTCCAATGTTGGTTCATAATGCCAATAATGACTCAGGGAATCTTGCGGCCTTGCGCCGCTTCCCAGAGCGCATACCAGTCTTCACGTTCCATCACGATGGCATCGGCCTGCGCGGCGGATTGCAGGCGTTCGCGTTTGTTCGTGCCGATGACCGGCAGCGGATGACTCGGGTGCGCGAGAATCCAGGCGTAGGCAAGCTGTTCCAGCGTCGCCGCGTTGTAACGGGACGAGATGCTTGTCGCCGCCGCCGCCAGGCGCGGTGCGGCGGGGTTGCCGGGATCAAATATTTGCCCGCCGGCGAGCGGACTCCACGCCATCGGCAGCACGCCCAGTTTCTCGCACTGATGAAATGTACCGTCATTGATTGGCTCCGGGTGCAGCAGGTTGAACTCAAGCTGGTTCGTCACGAGCGGTTGTGCCATTTGCGCGTTCAGCAGATCAAATTGCGAAGCGCTGTAGTTGGACACGCCCGCCGCGCGAATCTTGCCGGTGCGCAACAACTCGTTCAATCCCGCCGCCGTGTCGTCGGCGCGCGTCAGCCAGTCGGGGCGATGGACGAGAAATAATTCGACATGGTCGGTGCCGAGCAGGCGCAGGGATTTTTCGAGGCTCTTGAGGAGGCGCGGGCCGGTGGCGTTGTAATGCGCCGTGCGGCGTTCGGGATGATGGGAACAAGGCACATAAATGCCGGCCTTCGTCACGAGCTCGAGTTTATCCCGCAATCCCGGCGACAAGGCGAGCGCCGCGCCGAGCCGTTGCTCCACTTCGTAGAGGCCGTAAATCTCCGCCGTATCAATGGTCGTGATGCCGAGGTCGAGGCAGGCGTGAAGCCGGCGGTTGATTTCCTGCGGGGTCGGCTTCGTATCGAGCAGGCGCCAGGTGCCATAAACCATGCGCGAAAATTCCGGGCCGTGCGGGGTAAGTTTTATTCGTTTCACAATCGGTTGGCGGGTTTAATGGAATTCGGTGTAGTCGCGAAAGGCGGCCCTGGCCTCGGCCTGCGGGTTGTGGGACGTCAGGGCGGGGCCAACCTTGACCGTGCCGTCCAGCATCAGAACTTGCTCCGCATACAGCTTCCACGTTTTTCCATCGGTGGAGGCAAAAGCCGAGAACTGATTTCCCCGTCGGGCCACCCGCAGCCAGGAATCAGGATAGGCAGCGGGGAATTCCGGCGAGGCCGGTGGCCTGACCGCGGGGTAAATCGCCTGACAATCGTCTCCCGCCGCCGGGCGAAATTGCATTTCATACGCACCGAGATTGTTGTTCCGCGGCGCATTGTCCGCGAAGACCAAAAACATCAGGTGGGCGCTTTCGGCGTTCAAACTCTCACGAATCATCAGGCCGGCTTTGGAATACAGGTGTGCCGGCGTGAAACTTTCGACCCGGACCGCGAGGTCGAAGTCGCCTGAAATGTCCTTGAAAACAAAATGAAACTGGTCTGCTTTCCCCCAAATATCCGCCCCGCCCCCGATGAGGTTCCAACCCGTTTCAGCCGGCCTGGCGGAGCCAGCCAATTGGGGTGAGCCAATATCGAGATTGGCGAAGCGTGCGGGTGGCTGCGCCGGAACGGAGCGCGAGCCGCTGACGGTATTTGGTTTGGATGATATGGCCATATTATTTGTATAAATTACACCTGGTTGCAGCCAGACAATCGATCTCCACGGGTTCAGTCAGACATTTGCCGACGGGGATGGTGGGAGACCGAAAAACATGGTTCATGACCTGAGGACACCCGTCAGGGGGCGACGAGCTTGTTGTAGACAAACACGCCCGAAGGAGTCAGGTCAGAGGCGGAAGGGGGTCCTGTAACGAGGGTTCCCGGTTTCAAGGCCGAGGCGGTTTCGGCCTTGTCGTGCAGGGAAAAGTTGACCCAACTGATTGAATTCTGGTTGAGGAAATCCAGCCAAGTGCTGCTTTCGGCCAGGTCGAGGCCTCCGTTTCCCGAGGAGTCGCAGGTTCCCCATTCGGTTACGAAAAGGGCAATCCCCTTGCTCATGGCCTTGGTCGCCTTGTCGCGGAGGAATTGTTTGTGGCTTCCCGCGTAGAAGTGGAGAGTGTAGGCCACATTCGTGAAATCGGTGATCGGGTCAAGGGCGGCGATATCGACGTCTTGAGACCAGATCGGGGTCCCGACCACGACAAGGTTGGTTGAGCCCGTCTTCCGGATGGCGCCGATGACCGTCTCGGCGTAGGCCTTGATCGCCGGCCATTTGGGTCCGTTCGGTTCGTTGTAGATTTCAAAGATCACATTCGGGTAAGAACCATAGGTCGTCGCCATTTGGGTGAAGAACGCGGTGGCTTGGGTCACTTGGCTGGGGGCCCATACCGCGTGTTCCTTGTGCCAGTCGATGATCACGTAGATCCCTTTGGCAATCGCCGCGTCGACGACGGTTTTAACCCTGGCCACGGCAGCGGTGGGGTTGTCGAGGTAACCACCCTCGCCTGGCTCCGCACCCGTTGCCGCCCGGACGACCGAACACCGCCAGTCCTCGGCCAGGGCATTGATGGTCGCTTTCGTGTAGTACTGACCCGACCAGTGGCTCCAGTACAAGCTCATCCCCTTCAACTGATAAGGTTTCCCGCTGGCGTCGCAGACATGAGCTCCCACGACCTGGAGGGCCCCATGGGCTTTCACCGGGGACGAGTAGGGCCCGATCGGCTGGTTGAGAGTAATTACCGGCCCGGCTGTTGCCGGTGCGGACGCTGCGGACGTCTTTGCTTCAGGGGTCGGCACCAGCGAGCAGTTGGCAAACCAATAGACCTGATTGGGGGTGTTGCCAAGATTGGTAAACGTGATTCGCACATTGTCATCATCCCAAGCGGCAACAAAAGTATATTGCATCTGCCTCCACTCAGGAGAGATGGACATCTCTTTCTTGGTTGGGTGCTCCCACGGTGCGTGGTTCTGCTGGCAATTCACCATAAAATTGCCATCTTGATTGGACTTGGCCCAAAACGTCAGGACGTAGGTTTTGCCTTTCCTGACGCGCAGGCCTGTCTGGTAGAACTGCAAATGCCAGGGCGCGTCCGCGATGCTGAGCACCTTGAAGCGCAGGGCGGCCTTGCCGTCCGGCCCCTCGTTGACACATTCAACCTGACCGGTGGCCCCCATCGTCTGCTCCACCACCCAATTGGTAAGACCGCCGGCAAAGTTGCCATTGACGAGCATCTCATCCGGGGCCGCTGCCATTGATCTGTCAATGCTGCCGTTGTCGAAGGCGATGTCATCAATAAAGAAACTGCCGTCGGCGTCTTTCTCGGGCGTGAAGCCAAAATGAATCTCGCTGATGATCTTTGGATTAAAGCCCTTGATCTGGTTGAGATCCGCCATCGGAATCACGACTTCGTGCCACCCGCCATCGAGGAGCCGGGGACAGTATTTAAGCACCTGCACCTTTACCGTGTGTTCTTCGGGAGTGTCCAGCACGTCACCGTTGCACAACAGGTTGACCTGGAGGTCGCCCGTCCTGCCCTTGGACTTGATCCAGAAGCTCAGGTTTTTTATGGCGCTGGCATCCGTGCCGACATTCGTCCCGGTCTTGAATTTGAACCAGTTCCAGCCGGCCCCGATCCACTGGTTGGTGCTGTGGAACTTGAACTCCAATGCGGTTTTGCCGCCATGGGCCTCAATGCTCTGGGGCCTGATCGTTGAATTTGTTGGATTGACCCAGCCGGCACCACTGTTCGCCTCTTCGCCATCCCACACCACCACCCGCTTCATGGATTCGCCCCGGACCTGGGTAACGGTGAGGCTCAAGGTTAATAGTGCAAGAACCAATGGCGAACGTTTGGGTGTTTTCACGCCAACAAGAATGCCATATTTCCAGCCTGATGTGGTAACACAATTGTGTCATTGGCTTGTACTATTGCGACATGTTCGGAAAAGCCGGCCGGCTTGCTTGCATGGTGCCCACGCCCGCATTAACCTGCCACCATGATTAGAGGTTGCGACAATTCATTGAGTCCGGTGGGGACCTGCACGCAATTGGTTGGCGGTCGCAAACGAAGCACGGTCTGTTACGGCACGTTCACCAGGGATATACCCGATATAAATTTCGGTCTGCGCATATCAACCGTTGAACATGAGGGGGATTTTCCAGCCCATGGGCATGAGTATTCCGAACTCGGTGTGGTTCTGGGCGGCAGTGCGGTCCATGTACTGCCGGGTCACGACCAACCGCTTGAAGCCGGAGATGTATTTGTCATTCACGGGCAAAACTGGCATGGGTTTCGCGCCGCCCGCCAGCTCAAGCTGTGCAACATCATGTTCGACCCGCGACAGTTTTTCAGCGGCCAGCGGCAGCTCGAGACCATGATCGGCTGGCAGGCGCTTTTTGAGTTGGGGCCGCGCGCCAGCCCTCCGATGCAAAAGAAGGAGCGCCTGCAACTGGCCCTGCCGGAATTAACCTTCACCTTGGGAATACTGACAGCGATGCAGGAGGATTACGAGAATCGCCCGGATGGCTGGCAGGCAAGCCTCTACGGACAGTTCCTGATTCTGGTCACGTTTCTCTGTCGCATCTACGGGCGCAAAACCAAGGAGCAAACCACGCCGCTGCTACGGTTCGCGCGAGTTGTCTCACACATCCAGGACAACCTCCACGAACCGCTCCGCCTGCCGCCGCTGGCCAGGCTCGCCCATCTCTCGGTGCGCCAGTTCCAGCGCGAGTTTCAGCGCGTTTACCATACGACTCCAGTTCGCTTCGTCAGCCAGCTGCGGATGCGCGAAGCGTGCGACCGCCTTAAAAATCCCGACCACGACGTCACGAGCATCGCGGTGGACCTGGGCTACAGTTCGGTTTCGTTTTTCTGCAAACAATTCAAGCTGGCGACCGGCCTGACGCCCTCGGAATATCGCCGGCGGCGGGTTGAAGAACTCAAAACCCGGAGCCGTCACAAATTGATGATTGAATCGTTGGGTGCCAGTCTGCGGGTGCCCGACGTTGAGTCTTACGCGATCCCTGGTGTGAAAAAATAATTCTGAAGCTTTTTCAAAGAACCATGAAATTGTTGCCTTCTCTTTCGATCACCCTCGCCGCTCCCTGACGGGGGTCATCAGGTCATGAACCGTGTTTTTTCGGTCTCAGGACCTTGATGGCCTTGGGCGATGTTGTGTATCCGCCTGACCAGGCACGTCCATAGTTTCCCAGCCGGATACGCTGTTAGCGACGTGCATCGCCAATCCTACTGTCAAGCCGTGGCTCGTCTGCCTCATAGTCCATATCAGTAAAGCCACTTCCCAATCTTCCCTTGCGCATCCAGGGTCACGCCCTGACGACGATAAGCCCAGCACATGTAGCTGATGCTGACGAAATACGACGCGGGCAGGCGGTTGGCCGCGCAGATTTTTACGCCCAGCAACGTCGTCTTGCCGCCGAATCCCATCGGGCCGATGCCGAGTTCGTTCGCCGTTTTTAAAATGTCCTGTTCCAGCTTGTCCAGTTCCGGATTCGGATTGCGGTCGGGTATCAACCTCAAAAACTGCGTCTTGCTCAACTCGTAGCCCGTCGCGCGGTCACCGCCGATGCACACGCCCAGAATGCCCGGACCGCAACCCTTGCCCTGCGCCTGCAACACCGCATCCAGAATCGCCTTGCGGCAACCGTCGAGGTCGCGATTGGCCTGGAGCTTTTCGTTCGGCAATGAGTATTGCGCACCGACGTTTTCGCAACCGCCGCCCTTGAGCACAAGCCGCACGCTCAAATCCGGCGAGCGATGCTGATGAAAATGAAACGTCGGCGCGCCCGGCCCGACGTTCGTGCCGTCATTCACGCCGGTTAGCGAATCCACGGAGTTTTGGCGCAGAAAACCCTTCTTCGTCGCCAGCTTCACGGCTTCCCTGGCCGTTTCCGCAAACGTGATCTGGTCGAAGCCGACCGGGCAATCCACGTAAAACAGAATGCTCCCGGTGTCCTGGCAGATGGGCTGGGACTTGCGTTTGGCGAGTTGGATGTTCTGGTCAATGATCTTCAGCGCGCTCTCGGCAATGGTGCCTTTCTTTTCCTGTTCCAGCGACGCGAGGATGGACTGGTTGACATCGTCGGGAATTTCCGCCGAGGTGCGCCGGATCAACTCCAGCAGGGAATTTTGCAATTCACTCATAAATTTTATCCAGCGTAAGCGTTACAATGGAATGCGTCAACCGGGCGCGCCAAAAGGTAGTGGGGTCTTTTGAAATCCGCCTCTGGCGATTCAATTTTCATTTCCCCTCCCGTTTCTGTTTACCCGCCAAGATGGAGGCGCGAACGGCTGTTACTGGTGATACCACGGGCGGAATTTCCAAAACGGCCACAAATCGCTCACCCTGGCCGTCTTTGCCTTCTCGGTGACTCCATGCGTAGGCGCGTTTGGCCTTGGCGTGGCCGTTCAGATCAAAGACCTCGACCTCGCCTTGCCAGACCGTCTGGCCGCGAAAGACTTCATGGACAGGCACGGTTTCACGCCAAATCGCCCCGCAGTTGTGCAACTGCGAGACGGCGACTTGGACTCTGGAGATGTAATCCTGTTTATTCATTTCCATCTGCGCTCATCCAGAAAATACATTTCACGTTCTCTTTTTTCTTTGTTCACAGATGCCGGCAAAGAATTTCCGCTGTCCGGTTACTCGCCACACCGTTTGACCAAATCTTCAACAGTCCAGTGAGTGCTTTCGATTCCGGCAGCCATTGCCGGAGTCATCCGCAAAGCGTTGTGTGTTTTGCAAAAGTTGTAATACGCGAAATTGAGGGCAACCGCAGCCTGAAAGTTTTCAAACTTTTTGCTGAATGCGTTCGTGAGGCGTGTCAGGCGGCGGCAGTGCATCCGCAGCGTGTGATTCTGTTTCTCAACGTGGCTTGTCGTGATGCGGCGCACGTCCGGCATTCCAGAGACAACCGTCTTTTCGGTTTTGACGACTTCAGCCGGACTATACCGAATCGCTGCCGGGGCCGCTGCATTACCAAGGGGCGTGACGGAGAAGGTTTTTACAATCTGGCCATAATCCGCATTTTCGCCAAATCCGCGCTCAACGGCATCCTCATAAGCGTGGAGGGCGTCGGAGGAAATTTGCACACGGTTTTTGATGCGGCTGGCCAAATCGGACATGAACGCTTTGGCGTGGTAGGCATCGCGCTTTCCAACGATGAAAGACGGAATCAACTTTGTGTCGGCATCCAAGGCGATGAACGTCCAGACATCGCCATAGGCACCAGCACGGCGGGCGTTGCGTTGCTTGGCCCCAATGAATCCCCAAATCTCATCCACTTCGATTTGTTTGCAGTTCAGGCCGCGCATCTTCTCGTCTATGATTTTCTTGCAGGCATCGCCCACACGCACGGCTAGGCGGCCAATCGTTTTCTTTTGGACTCCGGTGATTCGTTCAATGGCGCGGATGCTGGCCCCTTCGCAGAGCATGGAAATCACGGCCACTTTCTTTTCGGTTTTAAGGATGTTTGCCATATCGTTTCTTTTGTTGACTAAATGTATCACCTAATCTATACTCTTGTCAACGATTATTTTGGTGATACATAAAGTATTTATGAAAAAGAAAATGGGCAGACCAACAGTTCCAAAGGCCAAAAAACGGGACATTTTCATGCTCACAAGGGTTTCGCCAGAGGAAAACAGGGTCATTTTGGCCGCTATTAAGCAGGCCAAAGACACAAAATCCGAGTGGATACGGAAGGCATTGCTTTCCGCTGCCGGGAGTGATAAACCGCAGTCATAATCATGTGGATGCGGCGAGCCTCGGACTCGCAATCTGCGATTGTAAGGAACGCCAGGTTTGCCAATTAACCTACGCACCCAAACTGATTTGAAAATTGCACGCATTTTGTGAAAATCAAATGGAATTATTTTGAGTCAGGTTTTGAGAAAATGTTGTCCAGAAGGGCATAGACCAAAATGAGAAGCAAAATTCCGAAAATCATTTCGGGGATTCTGGCGATAATGCTAATTTTTTGGTTGGGGTATGCGCTGCTTCCTCCTGCTCGATTTTGGATTGCGTTTGAATTTGTTTCCGCTGTGCTTGTGGCTGTGGGTTGTGTTGGGGAGTTATTTTTATTCCACCTCCCATCTGGGCGATTAAAGCGAGAAAAGGAAAAGCACCACCACCTTGAATCGCGATTCATACTTGCTGTTGCTGTAGGGGTGACAATGGAGCTTTTCGCATTATCACATGCAATTTCTGAAGCAACAATACTTGAACAGGGAATCTCATCCGCAAACGAACGCACCTCCGCAAATGAACTGCTGGCAAAGCAGCTTGAAAAACAGGTCAATGAAACCAAAACACAACTGGCAAACGCAGAAAGGCGCCTGATTGAAGTTCGCAATGAAAATTTGCCAATGGATATTGGCGAGCGTCTTCTTTTGCAAACGCCTTGAAATCTTTGTCGGGAATACAGGTGGAATTACGATCTGTCGCCGATGGTAGGGCGCAGCAAACTGCTGAATCATTGCGCTCAACATTTCTTTTGGCTGGTTGGCCGATTATCAATTTCAGCTTAATAGACGATATAGGGCAAAAGGGTGTTGTTATCGGATATAATGGGGATGGTCCTTCTGTAAAAGCGGCACATCTTCTCTTGAAACTATTGACCGACCGAGGCGTGCCCTCTGAATTTGCCCAAAGGTCTCGCGTGGCTTCAACAAACACCATTATTGTAGCCGTTTGCCAACGCCCAAGCCAATTAGAGTCAAGCCTAATGGCGGTGAAGGCGAAAGAAAGGGAATTGGATGCCCAAGAATCTGAAATTTTCCCCAAAATCATGGAACTTATGACGAACCGATACATTATCGGTTCAAAAGAAATGGCGGCAGCACAAGCAGAATACAACGAGCTTAATTCACGGTTTTTTGAATTACAAAATGAACAGAATGCCCTTTCTGAACAAACTCGGAAGCTGGATGACCAGATGATAAAAGAGGTAGAAGGAACAAATGCAGTGATGCCGGGATTCCATTCGCATAATGATACCTTTGTCGGCGTTAGAAATATACTTGGCCCTGGATTTGGCGGCACAAATTCGCCAAAAGTTTTTATGTATGAATCACATATTAACCCAACACCTTTGCAATAAAATTTATACGGCCATGAAGCAATTTCGTTCCAAGCGGTGAATCTGGCAATGGCATCCCAAATCCAAATGACCCCACTACCCGCCAAAAGTTGGTAACAATTTGAAGTCACATCGAATAATCAACTGGTAGGGCCGCGCTGCTGCGGCCGGACGACCGGCAGGTCGTGTCTACCGATCAGATTAGAACTGCACCCACCGGAAAAAATGGATAATCCGGCTCAGTGGCTACCGTCGTTGCCGGACCAGTTGTCCGTCCGGAACGGGACAGCCGGCAGGCCGGCCCCGTTGTAAAGCGTGGCCGCCGGGTTGGATTGCCAGGCATAGCGCGCCGCCTCGGGACCGGGCACTTGCGGCGACGAAACCACCACGGCGTCACCTTCAATCCGGGCATCGGCCCAGTACCACTTGCGGTCCTTGCCGGCGATGGAAAATTCGCCCGGCTTGCCATCTTTGGCCACCAATCCGCCGTCGGTGTGGGCGAAATGGATTTTAAGCGCGCCTGGAATATGCTCGACCGATTTGAAGGTCGGGCCCTGGCACGGAATTTTTTCGCCGTAATGCTGCGCCAGCGCGCAGAGCGCCAGCCGTTCGCCAACAATTTTTTTGTCGATGGGATGAATGTTGTCGGGATCGCCGGTGTCGATGGTCACGGCGAGGCCGGAATTTTTGACATTCCGGGCGGCCAACGCCTGAGCCTCACGGATATCGGCCCAGCCGGGCGAGCCTGGCTGATCCTGGTGATGCATGAAGGCGGGCAGACTGACGATGTAGAACGGAAAATCGCCCTGGCCGAACAGTTTGCGCCAGTCGCCAATCATCGCCGATAACAACGTCCGGTACTGATACGGCCGGTCGGCGTTGGCCTCGCCTTGATACCAGATGGCGCCGGTGATGGCGAGCGGCGCCACCGGTTCCAGCATGCCCTGATACAAAACGGACGGCATGACGGGCCAGTTCTCGAAGCTGAGCGGCATCGGGTGTGGCGACCGGGCGTCAACGCTGAGCGCCCCCTTCCATTCGCCCGCCAGCGGAATCACCTTGCCGTCGCCCAGTTCCAGGCGCAGGTCATCGGGTTTGCTCAGGAAACCGCCCGGCGATTTCGTCTTGAACACGCGGACGGTTACGAGATTGGTGCCCGGGTGCAAATCGCCGGCCGGCACGGCGTAAACGCGCGGATTTTCCACCCAGGCGCTGGCGCCGACCCAATGGCCATTGACGTACGTCGTGTCCATCCGTTCAATGACGCCGAGATGAATGGTTACCTTGCCGGCAGGCAACGGATCCGGAAGAGTGATTTCCTTGCGGAACCAGCAGACGGCCGGTGCGTCAGCGACGCCCAGTTCCGCAAATCCGCCGGGTATCGACACGGTCTTCCAACCGGAATCGTCCAGGTCCACCGCCGCCCAGGTGTTGCTTTTCAAACCGATGTCATATTCTTCGTACCAGGGCATGATGTAATTGCCGTATTCCGGTCCGCCTTTGGCTTTGAGGCGTTCCAGTTCGGCGAGCGGCGCGTCAAAATCCTTCAACGGGCGAAGCGCCTCCGGACTGGTCCAGGCCTCGGCCGGCGTGCCGCCCACACAGTCCTCGACCAGACCGATTGGCACATGAAGGTCTTCCTGCAACCGGCGGCCGAAGAAGAAAGCCACGGCTGAAAAGCCGTCCCAGCCGTTGCCGGCAATGGTCTGGGGTGAACAAATTGTCCAGGTGCCCTCCGGCACGGTCGCCGGGGAATAAGCGACGCGGTGCGAGACGAGGTAGAGGCGTATTTCCGGGTGATTCGCCGATTTGATTTCATCGGCGCCATTTCGCGTCCGGCCCAGGCCGAGTTCCATGTTCGATTGCCCGCCGCACAGCCAAACGTCGCCCACGAGGACTTCGTGCAATTCGACATGTTGCGGCCCGTCAATCTTGACCGTGTAAGGACCGCCAGGCGCCGGCGGTTGAATCCGCACCTGCCAGCGGCCGTCCGCCCCGGTCACGGTCTTCGCGACCTGGCCGGCAATTTCCACAGTGATGGTCTGCCCGGGCTTCGACCAGCCCCAGATGGCATTCGGTTTTCCGCGCTGGAGAACCATGTTGTCGCCGAACATCGGGCTGAGGAATGGCAGGGCGGCAGTATCCGCCGCAATGGCAGTGGTCCACGCAAGGAGGACCAGGATGAAAGGCCAGAATAATTTACGTTGCATGAGCAGGATGTTGAAAGGTCGGGCGGCCTTTCGCAATAAACTTTTCATGCCTGTATCAAACCAGGCCCAGCCCAGACGCAGGCTCGACGCTGTCCCAAGGTTGGATTAACGTCGGACATGCAAAGCGGCGTCCGGGTCGCCACGCCGCCGTCCAAACCGCTGCTGGTGTTCGACGGCGACTGCAATTTCTGCACGTTGTGGGTCCGCCGCTGGCAGCAATTGACGGGCGACCGCGTGGATTACCTGCCCGCCCAGGATCCGGCCATCGCCGCGCGATTTTCCGAAATTCCACCCGGACAATTTACGACCGCCGTCCAGCTCATCGAAACCGACGGCGCGGTTTATTCCGGCGCGGAAGCGGTGTTCCGCACGCTGGCGTACAACTCCGGCCGGCAATGGCCATTGCGCTGTTACGAACGGTCAAAACCGTTCGCCAACTTCACAGAATGGGCCTACCGCCGGGTCGCTGAAAACCGGACTTTGTTCTCCCGGCTGACGCGTTGGTTACGGGGACGGCACGTCGGACCATCCGAATATTATCTGACCCGCTGGATTTTTCTCCGCGCCCTGGGATTGATTTACCTGGTGGCGTTCATTTCGCTGTGGACCCAAATCAGCGGCCTGATCGGACACAACGGCATTCTGCCGGCCGACCGGTTCATGTCCGCCGTGGCAACACATTGCGACCTGCAGGGGATTGCCCTGAATCGTTATTACCTGTGGCCGACGCTGTGCTGGTTCAATGCGTCCGACGGTTTTCTTCATTTCCAATGCGCGGCGGGCTCGGTGCTGGCCACGCTGCTGATTTTCAGAATCGCGCCCGTGCCCTGCCTGGCCCTGCTCTGGTTGCTGTATCTTTCGCTCGTGACAGTAAGCCGCGATTTTCTCGGCTTTCAATGGGACAATCTTTTGCTCGAAGCCGGCTTTCTCGCCATTTTTTTTGCTCCCCGGGAATGGCTTCCCCGCCCTGCAGGCGAAGCGCCGCCCTCGCGCATCGCGCTCTGGCTTTTGCGGCTGCTCCTGTTCAAGCTGATGTTCTCGTCGGGTTGCGTGAAACTGGCGAGCGGCGACCCGACCTGGCGTCACCTCACCGCGCTGACGTATCATTACCAGACCCAGCCGCTGCCGACGTGGATTGGGTGGTATGCGCAGCAACTGCCGCTGGGGTTCCAGAAATTTTCCTGCGCCACGATGTTCGGCATTGAGCTGGGTGCGCCGTTCCTGATTTTTGCCCCGCGCCGGTTGCGGTTTCTGGGCGGTGCGGCCATTGCCTGTCTCCAAATCCTCATTTTACTGACCGGTAACTATACATTTTTCAACTGGCTGACGCTGGCACTGTGCCTGCTGTTGATGGATGACCCAGGTTTGATGAAATTGATGCCGTACAAGTTTTGCCGGGTTTTTGTTCCTGTCACCCGTCACCTGCCGCCTGTCACCGGTTCACGTTGGCCAAAAGCCGTCACCGTTCCACTCGCCGTGGTGGTCGTGGCCATTTACCTCCTGCAAACAAGCCTGGCGATGGGAGCGCGACCATTTTGGCTCTTCCCCGCCGCCGTCGCGGAGGCCTGGCTTTCCCCACTGCGCACCCTGAACGGCTACGGGCTGTTCGCCGTAATGACCACTGAACGGCGCGAGATCGTCATTGAAGGCAGCAACGACGGCGTGAACTGGCGGCCTTATGAATTCAAATACAAACCCGGCGACGTGAACCGGCGGCCGGCTTTTGTGGCCCCGTTCCAGCCCCGGCTGGACTGGCAGATGTGGTTCGCCGCGCTGGGTGATTACCAGCAGAACCCGTGGTTCGCCAATTTCTGCGAGCGCCTGTTGCAAGGGTCGCCGGAAGTCCTGGCACTGCTGGGCAAGAACCCGTTCCCGGACCATCCGCCGCGTTATATCCGGGCGGGACTTTACGATTATCAATTCACCAGTCCGGCCGGGCGCCGCGCGACGGGCGCCTGGTGGAAACGCGAATTCATCGGTGATTACTTGCCGCCGATTTCGCTTCCCGAATAAACTCAACCCGCAACCTTTGATGCCTCCCATAAAATTTTCCAGCGAAACGGTTGAACCCCGCACGACGGACTGGTTCTCGCCGTGGAAGTTCGCGGTGCTGCTCGCGGTACTGGTCTTCGCCACCTTTCCACAGGTTCTGACCGGAGTGCAGACCTTTGTGGTCCGCGATTACGGGTTCTTCGCCTACCCGCTCGCGCTCTTTCAGCATGAATGCTACCACCATGCCGAACTGCCGATGTGGAATCCATACAATGATTGCGGCATTCCCTTTCTCGCGCAATGGAACACCATGCCGCTCTATCCGCCGTCCCTTTTCTATCTGCTGCTGCCGCTGCATTGGTCGCTGGGGGTTTTCTGCCTGCTGCATCTGTGGTTCGCCGGCCTGGGCATGTATTTCCTCGCGCGCCGGTGGACCGAGGACTCCTTCGCGGGAGCTTTTGCCGGCACGGCGTTTGCCTTCAACGGTCTGACGCTGAACCTGCTCATGTGGCCGAGCCACATCGCCACGCTCGCCTGGATGCCCTGGGTGATCCTGGCCGTGTCGTCGGCCTGGCGCAATGGCGGACGGAAAATCATCCTGGCCGCCATGGCTGGCGCGATGCAGATGCTGGCCGGCGGACCGGAAATCATTTTTTTCACGTGGCTGCTGCTGCTGTTGCTCTGGGTCCGGCAGTTTTTTGCCGGCGGTGCGCCCCGGCTGGCGATGTTGTGGCGATTTCCGCTGGTGACGGCGCTGGTGGTTTCCCTGACGCTGGTGCAATTGCTGCCGTTCCTTGACCTGCTGGCCGATTCGCAACGCGGCAGCGGCTACGCCGACACGCGCTGGTCCATGCCCGGCTGGGGCTGGGTGAATTTTCTCGTGCCGATGGCTTTCGGGCGCACCTGGACCGAGGGTGTGTTTTTCCAGTACGACCAATACTGGACCTCGTCCTACTATCTCGGCATCGCAACGCTCTGGCTGGCGGTGCTGGCGGTGCTTTGCGTCCGTGAATCTCCCGTGCGGCTGCTGGGCGCGGTGTCGTTCATCGCGCTGGTGTTTGCACTGGGCGAACACACACCGGTATATCCGGCCCTCCGAAAAATCGCCCCGCAACTCGGTTTCATGACATATCCCATCAAATACGTCATCCTGGTGACCTTCATCGCACCGTTGGTGGCCGCGTTTGCCCTGATTCGCCTGCCGCAATTGTCGCGGCGGATCGCTTCCCTTGGCGCGGTCCTGTTCGTCCTGCTGGTCGCGATTGGGATCTGGTCATGGCGGTCTCCCTTCCCGACCGACAATGTCCGGGACACCCTGTTGAATGTTTTGTCGCGCCTCGCGTTTCTCGCCGTCACCGGCGGGCTGTTGCTGGCCCTGGCCCGGAAGAGCCAAACGGGCTTCCGCCGGCTGGTGCCATTGCTTTTGGTTGTGGTCGCCTGGCTGGACGTGGCCACGCATGAACCGACCCAAAATCCGACCGTGCCGGTGAGCGTTTATGAACTGAGACTGGCGCGTGCCGATTTAAAAATGAACCCCCAGCCCGCCGCCGGCGAATCGCGCGCGATGGTTTCGCCCCGGGCGCAAGCGGAATTTCTCCACTTTGCCGCGGCCGATCCAAAGGACAATTTCCTGGCCAAGCGGCTGGGCTATTGCGCCAACTGCAACCTGCTGGACGGCGTGCCGAAGGTGGATGGTTTCTTCTCGCTCACGCCGCGGGAAATGGACGATGTGTTGTCGCTGTTTTACACCATCCCGCAGGGCGGGACCGATTATCCGCGGCTGAAGGATTTCCTGGGAGTCTCGCAAGTCACGGCCCCGGACGAGGTTTTCCACTGGCAACCGCGCCGGACCTTCCTGCCGTTCATCACCGCCGGACAAAAGCCCGTCTTTCTTGACGACGACGGCACGCTGCGCGCCCTGACGCAACCCGATTTTGACGGCGGCAAAATTGTTTATCTGCCGCCCGAGGCCCGGTCCCTCGTGGCCGCCACCAACCAGACCGGCGTGCGGATGATCAGTTCCAGTTTCACCCCGCAGCAGGTGGACGTGGAGGTGGAGTCCCAACAACCGACGCTCGTGGTGTTTGCCCAGACTTATTACCACGACTGGCAGGCCACAGTGGACGGCCAGCCGGTGCCGCTGCTCCGCGCAAACCACGCCTTCCAGGCCGTCGCCGTCCCGTCCGGCCGGCACGGCGTGCGCCTGGAATACGAGGACCGCGCATTTGAACTCGGGGCGGCCATTTCCATTTTCATGTGGCTCAACTGCCTCATTTGCCTGCGTATCATGCGCGAACGGCCCAAGTCCTCCGGCTCGCAACTTTGGGAACCGGACCTGTCGGTATGATAATTCCAAAAGTTCTTCTCGACATCCGTCCCGCTTTGCTGGTTCAAATGGAGCGGAGACCATGGTCAAAACCAAACGCATCGGCATTCTGACGGCGGGCGGGGACAGCCCCGGGTTGAACGCCGCCATCCGCGGTGTGGGCAAAACCGCAGTCGGTTTTTACGGCATGGAAATCATCGGCTTTCGCGATGGCTTCCGCGGTCTCGTCACCGACCGGCGAATTCGCCTCGATAGAACCACCCTTTCGGGCATCCTCACCGTGGGCGGCACCATCCTCGGCACCAGCCGCGACAAGCCGCATCGCATGAAGATTGACGGCCGCAGCCGCGACATGACCGACGTGATCGTCAAGAATTACGCAAAATACGGACTCGATGCGCTGGTGTGCCTCGGCGGCGGCGGCACGCAGAAGAACGCGCTGCGGCTCACGGAAGCCGGACTGGACGTCATTTCCCTCCCCAAGACGATTGACAACGACGTGGCCATGACGGACGCGACGTTCGGCTTTGCGACCGCCCTGGACATCGCGACCGAGGCCATCGACCGGCTGCACAGCACGGCGCACAGCCATCATCGCATCATCGTGGCGGAAATCATGGGGCATCGCGCGGGCTGGCTGACCCTCGGCGCGGGCATTGCCGGCGGCGCGGACGTGATTTTAATCCCCGAAATTCCCTACCATGTTGACAAAATTGTCGAAGCCATCCGCCGCCGGAGCCGACACGGGACTAACTTCAGCATCGTGGCCGTGGCCGAGGGCGCGATGAGCGCGGAGGACGCGCGCGCCTTTGCCACGGCGGAAACCCGCCGGGACCGGGCGCGCAGCCCGCGCGAACGCAATGAAGCCAAGCTGGAACTGGCCGGGCTCGAAGCCAAGCACGCCGGCAACACGCTGCGGCTGGCCCACCAGTTGGAACAGCTCACCCACCTCGAATCGCGCGTCACCATCCTCGGTTACGTCCAGCGTGGCGGCATACCGTCACCGGCGGACCGGCTGCTCGCCACCCGTTTGGGCAGCGCCTGCGCGGATTTGATCCACGAGAATGTTTTTGGCGTGATGGTGGCCGCGCGCGGGGACGGCACGGAACCCGTGCCGCTCATAAAAGTAGCCGGTAAACGCAAGACCGTTCCTCCCGGCCATTCGTGGGTGGAAACCGCCCGGCGCGTGGGAACGTGTCTTGGCGATTAAGATGCCACCGCCAGGCTGGCGCTGTTGCTGATGCGGACCGGTGGATTGCCCACGCCACCCCCCTTGAGAACCGATGCCCCCGCCGCCGGACGGGAGACAAAAATGGCCGGTTCGATGCCGGTTTTCTTTTTGTAATCGGCGGCGATTGTTTTGGAGATGTCTTCCACGGCAACGCTTTTCACCAGAGCCACGGCGCAACCGCCAAAACCGCCGCCGGTCATGCGACAGCCGAAAATCCCGCCCTTGACGCCGATGCGTTCGGCGATTTCCACGACGACGTCGAGTTCCGGACAACTGACCTCGTAATCGTCACGCAACGAGGCGTGGCTGGCATACATGAGCTGTCCGACGGCCGTCCAGTTGGAGGCGCGAACGCCTTCAGCGGCATGAACCGTCCGCTCGATTTCGCCGATGACGTGGCGTGCCCGGCGGAAAACAACCTTGTCCATCCGGCCTTTGGCATCCTCGAGTGCTTCCGGTGTGGCGTCGCGCAGGGAGGGGACACCGAGAATTTTCGCCGCCGTCTCGCATTGCTTGCGGCGGGTGGGATATTCGCTGCCGGTCAATTCGTGTTTGACGTTGGTATTGATGATGAGCACGGCGACGGACGGATCGGTCATCGGCACGAGTTCCGGCTTCCGCGAACGGCAGTCGAGCAGCAAGATGCGGTTTTCCCGGCCCAGGACGGAAATGAACTGGTCCATGATGCCGCACGGCATTCCGGCGAAATCGTGCTCGGCCTTCTGGCAGAGCAGCGCCTTTTCCACCAGGTCGAGCTTCCGGCCGGTGATGATTTCGAGCAGGGTGGCCATGGCCACTTCGAGCGCGGCGCTGCTCGAGAGCCCGCCGCCCAGGGGCACGTTCGAATAAACCAGGGCGTCGAAGCCTCCGGGATTCAGTCCGCGGGCCAGAAAACCGGCGATGACCCCGGCCGGATAATTGGCCCAGGAGCCCTTCGGAAACGGTTTGAGCGGCTGAGTGAGGTCGATCATGGCCGGCTTGTGGCTGTGGATGGAGTGGAGCCGGATCAATTTTGCGCCGGTGAGCGGGCGGTCGGCGGCGATGACGGTGTAGCGTTCAATCGCCATCGGAAAAACAAAGCCATCATTGTAATCGGTATGCTCGCCGATGAGGTTGACGCGACCGGGGGCGGCGGCAATCCAGGTTGGTGGCCGGCCATAGACTTTGGCGAATTGCCGGGCCGTCTGACCGGCGAGTTCTTTCAGCGTCATAAAGAATGGAACGTTAACAGTTATCATACCATGAGAAGAACCAACGGGAAAACGATAAAAGCGACAAATTCAGTTCACTTACCCTCCCAATCAGTTGGCCGGCGGTGTTTTTTTGCCCCGCATGGCCCCGAGCAGCATTAGCAAGCCAAACACCAGCAAAACGACGCCCCAGCGGAGGTTGATGTTGAGGTCAACACCTCCCGCGTGGGTCAGGGAAGCCGCGCGGTTGAAAGCACCGTAGCCGGTAAGCAACATGCCGATGAAGGCGAACATCAGGCCGATTGGCCAGCGAATGTCGAGTCCCATAAATTTATTTTTGGTTGAGGATTGATGGTTTCAGAGGTTTCGGGATCACCAGAAAATCAGGTTGAGGATGATGCAAACGATAAGCAGCACCGTGCCGGCAACGGCGGGCCGCTGCCAGACGGGCACGTCGTGGTCCACGATTTTCGGCGTCAGCGAATAGACCAAGCCTTTCAGTTCCTCGTCCGACTTCGTGCGGCTGGTGGCCAGCGAAATCACCAGCGTTAACACGAAGCAGACGCTGAAGGCAAACGCCGCCAGCCAGAAATTTTGCGCCATTTCGCTGGGGAATTCAATTTTCACGCCCAGGTAGCCGCCCTTGACGCCCGGCAAATTGCCGTGGGCAATGGTGCAGGCGTGGAACAGGGTTGAACTCACGATGCCACCGAGCAAGCCACAAAATGCGCCGATGCTCGTGGTGCGTTTCCAGAACATGCCAAACAGGAACGTCGCGAACACCGGCGCGTTCACGAAACCAAACACCAGCTGGATGATGTCCATGGCATTGTTGTATTGCCGGGCAAAGTAGGCGCAGACGATGCTCAAGCCAATGCCGACGACGGTGATGAACTTGCCCATCCAGAAATAATGCGAGTCACTTTTGTCCGGCACAAAGAAGGCCTGATAGAGGTTATAGGTCCAGACGGTGTTGAACGCGGTGACATTGCCCGCCATGCCGGACATGAACGAGGCCAGCAAGGCGGTGAGCGCCAAGCCGAGCAGGCCGGCCGGACAATACTTTTTCACGAGCGAAAAGATGACGCTGTCGTAGTCGTATTCCGCGACGCTGTTGTAAACGCCCTGTTTGATCTGGTCGTCGGTCATTTTGTTTGCGGCATTGGACGCGACCAGCGCGGTGATTTTGGCGGCGTTCACCTTTTTGCCAAGCGCGGCGGCGACAGCCTTGACGGCGGCGGCGGAGTCGGCAGGATTGGCACTTTTCACGGCGTCGACGGCTTGCATGTAGGCTTCCGGCGCGATGATGGGCGGCGGGATGCGATAGTTTTTATCCGGCATCGCGGTCAATGCCACGGCCAACATGCCGGGCAAAATGACCAGCGCGGGGAACAGCATCTTCGGAATGGCGGCGACGATGGGCGTGTTGCGCGCGGCGGTCATGTTTTTGGCGGCCATGGCGCGCTGGACGACGAGGAAGTTGGTGCACCAGTAACCGAAGGAGAGCACGAAACCGAGGCCGAAGACGATGGCAAACACGTCCACGCCCATCGGATTGGCTTCTGATCCGCCCAACAGCGGTTTCCACGCGCTGGTCCAGGCGTCCGGCGCGAAAGCTTTGCTGTTCAAATCCAGCGCCATCGGATTTTGCGCGACGGCGTGGAGTTTGTCGGTCATCGCGGTCCAACCGCCCACATCTTTCAAACCGAGATAAACCACCGGTGCAAAGCCGAGCACGATCATGAAAAATTGCAGCACCTCGGTGTAAATCGCCGAGGTCAATCCGCCTTTCAAAACGTAAACCAGCACGACGCCGGAGCAGACGAACAGGGCAAAGTGATAATTCCAGCCCAGCAGCTGGTTGAGCAGCTTGGCCAGCGCGTTCATGGAAATGCCGGAGGCAAAGACGGTCATGATGGCGAATCCCACGGCGTTCAATCCCATCACCGGTTTATTGAACCGCATCTGCAGATATTCCGGCACGGACCGCGCCTTGGAGCCGTAATAAAACGGCATCATAAACACGGCTAGAAAGATCATCGCGGGAATGGCGCCTACCCAGTAGAAATGCGCGGTGGCAATGCCATATTTCGCGCCGCTGGCGGCCATGCCGACGAGTTCCAGCGCACCAAGATTGGCCGAAATGAAGGCGAGGCCGGTCACCCAGGTGGGAATGGAGCGCGCGGACGTCAGGAAGTCCGACGACGTCTTCATGTAGCGGGCCAGCGCCCAGCCGATGCCGAGAACGAAAGCGACATAGGCGAGCAGGACGGTGTAATCAACCCAAGCGAGATGAATTGGTTGCATAAGGATTGGCGGTGTGTTTAGCGATTCAGCCCGGCAGTGTCAAACCAATTGATTTCTGCCGCAATCCGGTTTAATATTTCCCGAAATAAAACTTATGCCTACAAAAATTGAAGAAAAGACCAGGGAGCTTTGCCAGATCATCGTTGACCAGCCGGAAATGATTTCCATCCGCAAACGCATTGACACTTTTCTCTCCGACTCCCATGCCCGCGGCCAGTATGAAACGGTGATGACCAAGGGCCAGGCGTTGCAGGAAAAGCAGGCCCAGTCGCAGACGCTGGAGGGCGCCGAGATCGCCGATTTTGAAAAACACCGCGACGCCCTGTTGAGCAATGCCGTCGCGCGGGGATTTCTGGACGCGCAGGAGGAGCTGCACCAAATCCAGCATTCGATCCAGAAGCACATCTCCAAAACGCTGGAACTGGGCCGCGTTCCCGGGGAGGCGGATTTTGGGGATGAATCCTGCGGTCACGGCTGCGGCTGCCATCATTGACGCTTACGGCGGCAAATCCGCTTTCCGCCGAAACCCGTTTCTGGAATAATCCGGAGCGTGTCCGGACCATTTCGCCCCAGCAATCCCCAACGATTCGAATCCGCCCTGCGCCGCTTTGATGAGGAAAACCGGCGCGACCCCAACACCGAGGTCGCTGACGGCGTTTCCCAGCCGCGCGAACGGCTTTATGCCCAACGGCTCACGAAATGGGTTTTGCAGTTGTGCCCTGATGCTTCCGAGGAACTGCGCCTGGCCGCCCGCTGCCAGCACCTTTGCCGCTGGGAAATACCCCGCCAATCGCATCCGATGACCCGCGCCGGCTATTTGCAATGGCGTGCCAGCCTCAAGAAGTTTCACGCCCAAAAGGCCGGGGACATATTGCGTGAGCTGGGTTATCCGGAGGAGATGATCCGCCGGGTGCAGGATTTAAACCTCAAGAAAAATTTCCCTGCCGACACCGAGAGCCGCGTGCTCGAGGACGCGCTGTGCCTCGTCTTTCTTGAATTCCAACTGGCTGGCCTCGCCGCGAAGACCGGCGAGGACAAGACCATCAACGCCCTGCAAAAATCCTGGCAAAAAATGACCGAAGCCGCCCGAGCCGAAGCCCTGAAGTTAAACTACGGCGAGCGGGAAAAAGCCTTGCTGCAACGCGCACTCAACGGTTAATCAAAACCCATGCCGCCAACACCCGACGCGCCCGCCAGTCAGGTCCCGCTTTGCGTGGACCTGGACGGCACGCTCATCAAGACCGATTTGCTCTGGGAATCGCTGGCGCGCCTGCTGCGCCGAAATCCGTTCCAGCTCCTGCCCGTTCTTTTCTGGTGGATGCGCGGGCGGGCTTGGTTGAAGCGGCAACTCGTCCGCCGGGTCACGATTGATCCCGCCACCCTGCCCTACCACGAATCGTTCCTTGCCTTTTTACAGGAACAGAAACAGGCCGGACGAAAATTGATTCTCGTCACCGCCGCCGACCGCGACATGGCCCTGCCTGTTGCCAATCATGTCGGACTGTTTGACGAGGTGCTGGGAAGCGACGGCAAAACCAATTTGCGTGGCGCCAACAAGTTGAAGGTCCTGGTCGAAAAATTCGGCGAACGCGGTTTTGACTACGCCGGCAACTCGTCCGCCGACTTCGCCGTGTGGCGCGGTGCGCGAGAGGCGATTGTCGTCAACGCCGGTGCTGCCGTTCTGAGGCAGGCTGCCGAATGCACGAAACCTGGCCCGACGTTTACCCAGGATTATTCACCGTTCGCCACATTGAAATGCTTTTTCAATGAAGTTCTGGTCCGCAGCGGTTATCTCCTGGCCATCGGCGCGGGGCTGCTGTTGACCGTGGCGTTTCCGAAAACCGGCATCGCCGGGTGCGCCTGGATTGCGCCTGCCATTCTCATTGCCGCCGCGCACGGCAAATCCGGTGGCGATGCCTTCCGCGTCGGCTACGTGGCCGGACTCGCACATTTTCTTTCGTCGCTCTCCTGGCTGCTGCTGATTCCCGTGACGGGCTTTCCGGTTCTGGGCTGGGTCGCGCTGTCTATTTATCTCGCGTTGTATCCGGCAGTCTGGACCTGGCTGGTCTCGGAATGCGGAATGCGGAATGCGGAATGCGGAAAAGATTCGTGGAGTGGTCGTTTGTTGTGGTCTTTGAGTGGCGCGGCCGTCTGGGTGGCGCTGGAGATGGTCCGGGCAAGGTTGTTCAGTGGTTTTCCATGGAATCCCCTCGGGGCTTCTCAATTTCAACTGATACCGCTCATCCAAATCGCCTCGGTCACGAGCGTTTATGGTGTCTCGTTTCTGGTCGTATGGCTCTCCTTGTCGCTGTTCTCCGCCGTGCGCATGATCTTTCGGCGGCCGGCCTCCCGGTTCGCCTGGCAGGCGGAAACACTGTTGCCACTGGCCGTGGTGGCGATACTGTTCGCGGTTGGATTTGCACGCATGAAAGGGCCGGACCCCTCCAACGCAACGCTGCGTGTCACCCTCGTTCAACCCAACATTCCGCAAGCGTTGATTTGGGACCGGAACGCCAACGCCAACCGCTTCCGGCAACTGCTGGCACTGTCGGAAACCGCACTGACGAACCAAACCGACCTGCTCATCTGGCCGGAATCGGCCGTGCCGGAATTTGAATTCGACATCGCCAATTACTCAGCCATTACGAACCTCGTCCGCGCCCATCACCTCTGGCTGATTTTTAATGCCGAGGATTATGTCTGGCGTTCCGGCACCGGAACCAACAGTGACTACGATGCTTTCAATGCCGCCTTCCTGTTCAACCCGGAGGGGCGTTGCGCAGCGATTTATCACAAGCAGGATCTGGTCATCTTTGGCGAATACATCCCGCTCGTACGCTGGCTGCCGTTCATCAAATGGTTCACGCCCATCACCGGCAGCTTTGCGTCCGGCACCAACGCAGTGCCGTTTGAGATGGACGGGTGGGGCAAGCGTCCGCGCGAGCCGTTTGGAGATACAAACGTAATTTCGATTGGCGGCTCGCCCCGCCCAAAAGTGAAAACCTCCACGCTCATTTGCTTTGAAGACGTGTTCCCGCAGCTCGCGCGGGAATATGTGCAGGACGACACGGATTTCCTGGTGAACCTGACCAACGACGGCTGGTTCGGCGAGGGTGCGGCGCAATGGCAGCAGACCGCCGCCGCTGTTTTTCGAGCCGTGGAAAACGGCGTGCCGCTCGTGCGCTGCTCCAACAACGGCCTGACGTGCTGGGCGGACGCCACCGGCCGGCTGCGCGAGATCTTCAAGGACCCGACCGGAAGCGTTTATGGCCAGGGCGCAATGACCGTGGAAATTCCAGTGGGTGTGAAACGGGAAGCGACCTTTTATAACCGGCACGGCGACTGGTTCGGTTGGGCCTGCGTCGGTGTCATGGGCCTGATGCTCGGGGCAAGGATTTCAGGGCAAAAACGCAAACCAGCCCGGATCGGTTGATTTTCGTCCCACGGGAGTCAGTTTCAGAAAAAAAGAAAGGCCGGACATCAGGTCCGGCCTTTACACACTCTTGAGAACTAAAAGCTAATTACGGCAACAACAACAGTGACGTCATACCTCAGACCCCGCCTCCTGCCAGTCACCAGTTCTGGTTACACCACTACAATGCCAGGAAAGCCTTTATTCAAGCGCGTTTCGTCACTTCAACAAGGCCTCGGCGTGCTTCCGGGCGGCATCGGTCTGGCCGCCCAGCATCCGCGTCAATTCGGCCACCCGCTCCTTTTTGCCCAGCAGTTCAATCTCTGAAATTGTCCGGCCATTTTTTACCTGCTTGGTCACCACGTAATGCGCGTCGGCCGGCGCGGCAACCTGCGGCAGATGCGTGATGCAGAGCACCTGGCGCCGGGCGGCAATCTGCTTCATCTTCTCGCCGACGGCATGGGCTGTTTCGCCGCCGACGTTTGCGTCCACCTCATCGAAAATCAACACCGGGATTTCATCTTCGGCGGCGAGCACGGTTTTGAGCGCCAGCATCACACGCGCCATTTCACCGGAGGACGCAATGGCGCGGAGCGGCCGGGCCGGCTCGCCCGGATTGGGCGCAAATTGAAATTCGATTTCATCGAAGCCTGAACTGGCAGGGCGGGCGTTCCCGTGAGCCGTCGTTTCACTTTGATGCGCCGGGGCCGGCCCGTCAGGAGCCTCGCCCCACCGAACCGTCGCAATCGACACCTCAAATTTGCTTTGCTGAAAACCAAGATCACCAAGCTGTTTGCTGACGGCTCTGGCCAGCTGGGGGATTACTTTGCGCCGTTTGGCGGAAAGCGATCGGCCGGAGTCCAGGATTTCCGCGTCGAGTTTCTGTAGTTCGCCGTTGAGCCGCGCCAGTTCGGCATCGCGGCTTTCCAGTTGCGCCAGTTTTTGTTTCACCTCGTGGCCAAAGGCAATGACTTCGGCCAGCGAGGCGCCATATTTCCGTTTGAGCGAATGGATGAGATCGAGCCGTTCTTCGAGTTCCGCCAGCCGCGCGGGGTCCACGTCAACTTTCCCGGCATAGCGCGAAAGTTCCGCCTGCAATTCGCGCCAGGCGCCAACCGCCTGCGAATGCAATTCGACCAGGTTCGCCGCGCCCGCATCCACGCGCTGGAGTTCCTGCAACGTCCGGCCCACGATTCCCGCCTGGGTCAGCAGCGAGTTTTCATTTTCGGCGAGCATATCCAGCGCAGCCTGGCTCAATTGCAGCAGCTTGGCCGCATTGCTGGCGCGGCCATGGGCCTGTTCGACCTGTGCTTCCTCATCCGGCTGCAATCGCGCCCCGGTGATTTCCTGGACCTGAAACCGCAGCAGATCAAGCTGCTGCGCGTAGGTCTTTTCGTCCACGATGAGCGCGGATTTTTCAGCCGCCAAAGCCGTGCGGCGGCGGACGAGCCCGCCAAACGCCTCGCGCTCCTTTTCCAGGCCGCCAAACGCGTCGAGGATGGCCAGTTGTTTCACCGGACTGAGCAGCGACTGGTGATCGTGCGGGCCATGCATGTCCACGAGCCATTCGCCGATGGCCGCCAACACGTTCAGCGTGGTGGGCGAGCTATTGACGAACTGGCGGTTCACGCCGTTGGCCGTGAACGCGCGTTTGAGAATCAACTGGCTGTCGGCGCACGGCTCCAGCCCGTTCTCCTCGAGAAAGCTTTTCAGCGGCGCCTTGAGCCTGGCCACGTCAAAGACGGCTTCGACGGAACAACCCTCTTCGCCGGCCCGGATGAGCGTGCGGTCGGCGCGTTCGCCCAGCGCAAGGTTCAGCGCTCCGATGATGATGGACTTGCCCGCGCCGGTCTCGCCGGAGATGACATTGCAACCGGGCTGGAGTTCCAGTGTGAGGTCGGTCACCAGCGCGAGGTTTTTGATGCGTAATGTCGTCAACATCGTTAGATTTCACCCCTGTAAAGTTTAAGACCACGGATGGATACGGTTGAACACAGATAAGAACGGCGGAACGCTGATTTCATGAACCGGCATGTCCCCGGGGGAAGTTCGTCCGGTTCGCGATTACTCGCGCAGTGCGTTTCATTGCATCCGTGTTTATCCGTGTGCATCCGTGGTTGAATTGAATAGGCTGGAAGCCGGCAACGAAAGAAAATTTTAACCATGGCGTTCGAGTTCACATTTCTCGGCAGCGGCACGTCGCAGGGCGTGCCCCTCATTGGCAAGGAATATCCTCCGGAGTTCCTGGCCAATCCCAAAAACCACCGCACCCGCCCTTCCATCTACGTCGCCACGGACCAAATCAAACTGGTTGTGGACACCACGCCGGAATTCCGCATCCAGTGCCTGCGCGAAAACATCCGGTGGCTGGACGCCGTCATCTTCACCCATGCGCATGCCGACCACATCATGGGCCTGGACGATTGCCGCCGCTTTTGCGATATGCGGGACGGCCCGCTGCCAATTTACGCGAACGAGGAAACGATGGCGGCGCTGAAGCGGGTTTATGTTTACGCCTTTGACGGCCGCCCGGTTCCCAGGGGTTATTTCCGTCCCGACCCGCACGTGGTTGACGGGCCGTTCATGCTGGGCGACCTGGAAATCATTCCCCTGCCCCTGCCGCACGGCCGGATGATGACCAACGGCTACTTGTTCGTCCAAAACGGCAAAAAACGGCTCGCCTACCTGAGTGATTGCAAGGAAATCCCCGCCGATGCCCTGGAAAAAGTCCGGGGCGTCGAAATTGCCGTGCTGGATGCGCTCCGTTACACACCGCATCCGACGCACATGTGCCTGGACGAGGCGCTCACCGCCGCGAGGCGCATCGGCGCGGGCCGGACCTATTTCACCCATCTCACGCACGATTACGACCATGACCGGGCGCAGGCGGAATTGCCAGCCGGAGTGATGTTGGCGTGGGACGGGCTAAAAGTAACCGGCGATTAAACACTGAAAGGAACTTACACATGAAAACTATTTGGACCATTCTAGCAGCTGCATGGTTTCAGTGCGGCGGGTTTAACCCTGCGCTGGCTGCCGGTGACTACATCTTTACACCCTCAAACCCACCGGCGATGAAACCGTTGATCGGGCACGATTCGCCGGCACAACGCGCGGCCCAGTGGTTCAAACATGGCGTCAATCTGGGTGACTACCTTGAAGTGCCGCCCGATCAAAACTGGGGCGTGACCGTTTCTGCGGACGAATTTGCACAAATGAAACGCGAGGGTTTCGACCACGTGCGCCTGCCCGTTGGCTGGCATCATTACGCCGGACCCGCGCCGGATTTCCCGCTTAAGCCGGAGATTTTCGCCCGCGTTGATTTTGTCGTCACCAACGCGTTAAACAACGGACTGGCCGTCATGATCAACATCCATCACTTTAACGAACTGGACCGGGACCCGACAGGGCAGACGGAAAAATTTCTCGCGTTGTGGCGTCAAATCGCGGCGCATTACAAGACGTTCACCAACCGGCTCGCGTTCGAACTCGATAATGAACCGCATGAAAACGCCAGCACCGGATTGATGAACCCGATTTACGCCCGCGCCATTGCGGAGATTCGCCGGAGCAATCCCAACCGGACGATTTTCGTCGAGCCGGGAAACTGGGGAAGCATTGACGAGTTGAAAAATCTGGTGCTGCCGCCCGACGACAACGTGATTGTTTCCGTCCATTGCTACGACCCGTTTCACTTCACGCATCAAGGCGCGGGTTGGGCCGGACCCGACACACAACAAACCGGCATCCAGTTTCCCGGCCCGCCCGTCAGGCCACTCGAGGCTGACCCGAAACTGCATTTAAAATCCTACGTTTTGGACTGGATTCAGGCTTACAACACCCTGCCGACGGATAAAAATTCGAGCAGCCCGCTGGCTTTCACGGACAAATTAAAATTCCTCCGCGCATGGTCCGATTATTACGGATACCCGATTCACATCGGCGAATTTGGCTGCTACATCCAGGCTGATCCGGCGTCGCGTGCCCGATTTTACTGGGCATTCCGGCGCGCGGCGGAGCAGCAAAGATTGGGTTGGGCGATCTGGGATTGGAGCGCAAACTTTCGTTATTGGGATAAAGAAGCCGGCAAACCCATGCCTGGCATGCATGAAGCACTCTTCGGCGAATCGAATTGAACCGGCCACCCGGCGCGAGGTCAAATCCTCGATCATGAATTATTTGGGAAAACGTCTGATGCTTTTAGTGCTGGTTACCGCGCCGCTGTTCGCCCGCGCGGGCGGCGACGAGGTGGTTGTAATTTACAATACAAACCTCACCGCGTCGAAACTGGTGGCGGAGCATTACGCGCGGATGCGCCAGGTGCCGGAGGCCCAAATCTACGGGTTCGATCTGCCCCTCACCGAGGAGATGACGCGCGCCGAATTTCGTGACAAGCTGCAATTCCCGCTGGCCAGCCGGCTGGCCGTGGACAAGCTCTGGCGGTTTGGTTCCGTGACCAACGCCGCGACCAACGGCCAGCCCCAACACGTCGATCAACGGGTTGTTGAATCCAAAATCCGCTATGCCGTCCTGTGCTGGGGCGTCCCGCTGAAAATCGCCGCCGACCCCAATTTGCACGAACCGGTCCGGGAGAACGTCCGGCCGGAACTGCTGCGCAACGAGGCGGCGGTGGATTCCGAGCTGGCCTGGCTGCCGCTGGTCCAAATGAATATCCCGCTTTCCGGCCCGCTGCCCAACTGGGTTTATGGCGCCACCAACACCGCGCTGCTGAATCCGACCAACGGCATTTTGCTGGTCGCGCGCCTCGACGGACCCGGCGTGGACATCGCGCGCGGACTCGTGGATAAGGCGCTCGACGCCGAACGCGACGGGTTGTGGGGCCGGACTTATTTTGACGCGCGCGGATTGGACAAAACGAACAGCTATTACGAGGGCGACATGTGGATCATGAACGCGGGGGAAATCTGCCGCGAACTGGGGTTTGAATCGACGGTGGACAAAAATCCTGAAACGTTCCCCGCCGATTTTCCGATGAGCCAGATCGCAATTTATTGCGGCTGGTATGACGGGGATGTCTCCGGTCCGTTCGCGCTGCCGAAGGTGGAATTCATGCCCGGCGCGTTTGCCTATCACCTGCATTCGTCCAGCGCGGCCAGCCTGCGCACCGCCAGCCAATACTGGGCCGGGCCGCTGCTCGCCAAGGGCGCCACCTGCACGATGGGCTGTGTGTATGAACCGTATCTTGCCTGCACCCCGAACGTCGCCGCCTTTCTCGCCCGCTGGATGGCCGACGGTTTCACGTTTGGTGAGGCCGCCTGGGCCGCCCAACCCGTTTTGTCGTGGCAAATCACCGTCGTCGGCGACCCGCTCTACCGGCCGTTTGGCCGGGAACCGTCGGCGTTGCATGCGGAACTGGCGCGCACTCATAATCCCCTCATCGAATGGTCCTATCTGCGCATTGTGGACCTGGGCCTGGCTCACGGCGCCCCGGTCCAACAATTCGCCACCTTTCTCGAAAACATCCCTGCCACCACCAACAGCGCCGTGCTGACTGAAAAGCTTGCCGACCTTTGGGAAATGGAGAACAAACCCTCCGCGGCCATTGAAACCTACCAACTCGCCCTGACCCGCAACCCGTCGCCGGAGCAACGCATCCGGATTCGATTGACGCTGGGTGATAAACTGGCGGCCCAAAGCCGCGAAGCCGACGTCATCGAAAATTACAAACAACTGCTCAGGGAAGCGCCCGATTATCCCGGCAAGCCTTCGGTTGAGGCAAGGCTGACTGCCCTGGAGCAAAAAATCGCCAACACCAACGGCGCGGCAATTTCCAAAACAGCCAATTGATAGGGCCACAAAGCACCCCAAACCAGCCAAACCCGCGTTGGCAACGCGTTGCTTCCGGCTAAATATCTTTCGTGTTTTTTGTGAATTTCGTGGTTAATTATTCCCATGGCGACGTTTTACGACACCCATGCGCATCTGGATTATCCCGACTACGCAAACGATTTGCCGGAAGTGATCGAACGCGCCCGGGCCGCCGGCATCACCAAAATCATTTCCATCGGCACCGACCTCGGCAGCAGCCGGCGCGCAATCAAACTGG
Organism: Limisphaerales bacterium; assembly: GCA_052145735.1. Taxonomy (GTDB): domain Bacteria; phylum Verrucomicrobiota; class Verrucomicrobiia; order Limisphaerales; family UBA11358; genus UBA11358. The sequence continues at coordinate 3,901 of JBKQOA010000057.1, read as the reverse complement.
CCGACCGCTTTCCCGGCGTTTTCGCCGCCGTCGGCTGGCATCCCTCCAACGCCCTGGAGGCGCCCGATGACCTCCGCCCCGCCCTGCGCGAACTGGTGAAACATCCCAAGGTCGTCGCCATCGGTGAAACCGGTCTCGATTATCATCATCTGCCCGGTGAAAAAGCCGGCAACGCCGAAGACAACGTCCGTTTCAAACAAAGGCAGGCGGAAATTTTCCGGCAACAACTGGAAATCGCCATTGAAGCCGGATTGAACTGTGTCATCCACCAGCGCGACGCTTTTGACGATACCCTCGCGCAACTCAAACCGTTCGCCACCCGCGTCCGCGGCGTGTTTCATTGCTTCGGGGAGGACGCCGTCCGGATGCGACGCGTTCTGGAAATCGGTTCGCTCGTCAGCTTCACCGGCATTGCCACGTTCAAGAACGGACAGAACGTCCGCAACACCATCGCCGCCACACCACCCGACCGGTTCATGCTGGAAACCGATTGTCCGTACCTCGCGCCCGTGCCGTACCGCGGCAAACGCTGCGAACCCGCCTACGTGAAGGAAATCTCCGAAGTCGCCGCCCAGGTCAGGGCCTGTACGCTCGACGAATTAAGCGCCGCCACCTGCCAGACGGCGGCGGAGTTTTTCCCGAAGCTGACGTAGGAACGCCGACCTCCCCCGGACAGGTTGTCCCTGACAACCCATGGCACTAAAAATGCATATGAACTGCCGTAGAGGAAAACACATTAGTTTTACGCATCAATCATTATTAATGTATGAAAACTATTAAAATTGGCGCTTCATTGGCCATGGTGGCCCTGGCCGTCAGCCTGTCCTCCTGTGCGACCCCGTCGCGCGCGTTTCACAACTCGGACGAGACCGCACTGGTCATCCAATCCTGGGACAACCAGACGTGCCAGATGCTCCAGCCATCCTTCTCGGCTCGGGAGACCAACGACCAGCTTCTGGCCGGAGCCGCGGCATTGCCCCAACATCAGACAGCCGTGGTCATTCTTGAGAATTACACCGAGGAGACGTTTGGCGATCAGTTTCGCGACCGGGGCACACCCTGGCTCGTCGGCCTGCGTAATCTCGGATATGAACACATTGTTTTCCTGCAGGGCCTGGACGTAGCCAATCCGGAAGGTTTGACCATCCTGGTCCGATATGATTGACGAAACCGGAACGGCCAGGCTGTCCGGAGGATCAGCCTTCCAGCCCCTCAAACCTGTCATCACTCATATTCGTTGAATCCCCGGTTACAGCTGATTTATAGTTCCTATGACCATGGCTGAAGAACTTCAACTCCGCATCCACGGCGAGGCGTCGCTGCCCACGCTGGTCTATCTGCCCGGCTTGCACGGCGATTGGACGCTCATCGGCGGCTTTCGCAGCGCGGTTGCCGGGCGGGCGCGTTTTGTTGAGTTCACTTATCCGCGCACGCTCACGTGGTCGCTGGATGATTACGCGGCGGCGATCGAAACCGCACTGGCGGAAAACGGCATCACCGGCGGCTGGCTGCTCGGCGAATCTTATGGCTCACAGGTCCTCTGGGCATTGGTCGCGCGCGGGAAATTCCGGGCCCAGGGCGCGATCCTGGCCGGCGGTTTCGTGAAGCATCCCCTGCGTTGGGCCGTGCGACTGGCGGAAAAACTGACCGGCCGGATTTCGGATGCGGCGGTCGTCCGGGTCATCTTCGCCTACGCCAAGATTGCGCGCTTCCGGTATCGCCATTCGCCGGAGACCCTCGCGAACATCAACGAGTTTGTCGCCCGCCGGACCGGTTCCGACCGCCAGGCCGCGCAGCATCGCCTGCGACTGATCGCCGAAAACGATCCGCGGTCCACCGCCCGCCGGACTCCGTTGCCCGTGTTTGGTTTGACCGGGGTCTCCGACCCCATCGTGCCGTGGCCGTGGGTGCGACGCTGGCTCGGAAAAAATTGTCCTGCCCTGCGCGATTACAAAATCATCTGGAGTGCCGACCACAATGTCCTCAGCACCGCCCCGCGCAAGGCCGTCAACCAGGTTTTGGAGTGGATGGCCTTGCCAAAGCCGGAGCCGGGCTCACAAAACTGAATTCCGAAACCTGAATGCCGCGTCCGCAGTCCGAGCCGGTCATGGATTTTCAATCGGAGGAACATATCTCCCGTCGGCAGCGTGATGGTGTTGCTCTTCGTGCCGTTGCTGGTCGTGATGGTGTGGCCGCTGACCATCCAACTCCTGCTGGCCGCGCTGAAATTCTGTTGGAAGTGTGCTCACGATAAAGCGGGTCTTATGATGGCCTGACGGTACCGGCCGCTTGGCCTTGATTGTCTTCATGATTTCACCCCTCAATGGCCCCAATTTACCCCTCGAATCCCCCTATGTGTCCCAAATTCACAATATTTCGCCCGCTTCAGTTATATTGGTTGCACGGGTTGAAAGATTAGTCGGGCAGATGACCGACTGTGGAATTGGGAGAGTTGAAAGGAGCAAACTATGAGGATGTCATGGATTTGGCTTTGCGTCGGTGACCGGTTGAAGTCCGGTCGTCGAGCCAAGTCGGAACAGGCGCAGAAGAACGCTGCCTGCGCCGCTGAGATTAACAACAACAACAAACTGTAGCATCGAACCAATCAACCACTTTTTATATGAATGTTTCTCCGCTATCGGCCTATTCGGAACCACGGGGTGATCAGGTGCCGGCCCCGCCGCAGGTTTTCAGCCCTGGTCCGCAAACCATCCATCAGGCGGGCGCGAACCAAGTCCCCGTCCCATCGAAACGTTCCCTGCGCATCCTTTGCATCGACGATGACGAGCAGATCCTTGAAATGATGAAAAACTGTCTCACGCACTTCAATCATCGGGTGCGGGTGGCCTCCGGCGGAAAGTACGGGATCGAACTGTTCTGTACTGCCATCCTGAAAAGCGAGCCTTACGATGTCGTCATCACCGATTTAAGCATGCCGGATGTCAATGGCTACGAGGTGGCCCGGGCAATCAAGGACGAATGCCCCAAAACGCCCGTCATCATGATGACCGGCGCGGACGCAACCACGAAGGATGCCAATTTATCCAAGGCGGTGGACGCCGTGGCCACCAAACCGCCGCGAATACATGAACTGAACGACCTGCTTCTCCGGGTGGCTGTTTAATTTCTCCGTTTACGCCATTGAATTTAACCTCAACAACAAACTGAAGCACCGAACCGATCAACAACTGTTTATATGAATATTTCACCTGGAGTCACCCGTTCAAACCCGCCGGAGGTTTCCCGGCGTGGTCCGCAAACCATCAATCGGGCGGACACGGACAAGGTTCCGACCACACCAAAACGTTCCCTCCACATCCTTTGCATTGATGACGACGCGCTGATCCTGGAAGTCACGAAGAACTGTCTCACGCACTTCGAGCACCGGGTGCGGGTGGCCTCCAGCGGGAAATACGGGATCGAGCTGTTCTGCACCGCCATCCTGAACAGCGAGCCTTACGATGTGGTCATCACCGATTTGGGCATGCCGGATATGAATGGCTACCAGATAGCCCGGACAATCAGGGACGAATCCCCGAAAACGCCCATCGTCATCATGACTGGCGGGGTCACAATAAACAATGAAGACGGAGGGAGAGCCTCGGCGGTGAACGTCATGATCGGCAAACCGCCGAGAATGCAGGAACTCAACGACTTGCTCCTCAGGCTGGCGGTTTGATTCCTCCGTTTATGCTGTTCCGCCAATGTTTGCCGGGTCATCTTAAGGCCAGGCCGCCAGCCGGCCTCATCAATCCCGGCTTGGAAAATGCTAGCTAACGGAGATAGTCAGGTTTTCGCATTAACTGAAGTGTAACTGGAAAGGGAAAAAATGAATTTTTCGGGCATGATTTTTTCGGATTTCTCGCAGCAATACCTGCGGGCGGCGCTGATGGTGTCGCTG
>JBKQOA010000056.1:0-4075 GCA_052145735.1 Limisphaerales bacterium | reverse complement strand
ATTAAGCGATATGCTGCAACCTTCCGACCATTTGAGGTGCATCCCGTTACCTACGCCTCAGCGGCGTGAAAATCAAAAGGCCGGAGACAAGGCAAAATCTCCGGCCCGTGCTACCACCCGGTTCCTCAAGAGCAGCCGAGACTTTCACCGCAATTCAGGCATTTGTAGCACGCGCCGTTGCGCACGGCCACATGGCCGCAACTCGGGCACGTGGGCGCGTCCTGCTGAAAGTGCGCCACCGAATCGCTCAACGTCTTGACGGTGCGGGCAGGTCCGGGCCGGCGATGACCGTTGCCGGGTTCCGACACGTCCACCACATCATGGTCCTCGGCAATGGCCAGTTCAGGCACCGGGCGGTTCACCTTTTTTTTTAACTCCTCCAGCAGACCCGGCATGGCCAGTTCCGGCTGGTTGCGCGTAGAGGGAAGGCTTTCCCGGTAACCGGGGATGAATTGCAAGGCCATCCAGCGAAATACATAATCGGTTATGGACGCCGCGTTGCGAATGTCCGGGTTCTTGGTGAAACCGCTGGGCTCGAACCGCTGATGCGCAAATTTGCGGACCAACGCGTCGAGCGGAACACCGTATTGCAGCGCCATGCTGGTGAGCGTGCCGATGGCATCCATCAAACCGCCGATGGTCGAACCTTCCTTCGCCATGGTGATGAACAGCTCGCCGGGATGGTGGTCTTCAAACAGGCCGACGGTGAGGTAGCCTTCATGCCCCGCGATGTCGAACTTGTGCGTGACCGCCGTGCGCGTGTCGCTGAGGCGACGACGCAGTGGTTTGCCCGACTCGGCGCGCAGGGCGATGACAGCTGCCTCCAGTTCTTTGATGCGGGCTTCGAGCGCCGGCACGCCGGTACTCGCCGTCTTGTCTCCGCCTTCGTTGGTTTTCCTGGTGTTAAGCGGCTGCGACCGTTTCGACCCGTCACGGTAAATGGCCACGCATTTCAGCCCCATCTTCCACGCCTGGACGTAGGTTTCGCGCACCTCCTCAACGGTGCATTCGTTGGGCATGTTGACGGTCTTGGAAATGGCGCCGCTGATGAACGGCTGGGCGGCGGCCATCATCTTCAAGTGGGCGAGGTAATGGATGCTGCGCCTGCCGCGGTACGGCTTGAACGCGCAATCGAACACCGACAAATGTTCCGCTTTGAGTCCGCTCTGGACGGGCTTGCCGTTTTCTTCCACGTCCTCAATGGTGTCAAATTTTTCGATGTGGGCGAGGATGCCCTCGATTTCCTTCGGCTTGTACCCGAGCCGGCGCAGCGCATCGGGCACGCCGCGGTTGACGATTTTCAACATGCCGCCGCCGGCCAGCAGCTTGTATTTGACGAGCGCAATGTCGGGCTCGACGCCGGTCGTGTCGCAGTCCATCAGGAACGCGATGGTGCCGGTGGGGGCGAGGACGGTGACCTGGGCGTTGCGGTAGCCGTGCTGGCGGCCCCGGGCCAGCGCGCCATCCCAGGTTTTGCGCGCCTCGTCCTTCAAATAATTGAATTCCCGGCTCGGCTGGATGGTCTCGACGGCATCACGATGCAGTTGAATGACGCCCAGCATGGATTCGACGTTGTCCTTCGCCAGCGGTTTGGCCACGTGCGCACACCGCGCGTCGCGATAACCGGGAAACGCGCCGACATGGGCGGCAATTTCCGCGCTCTGTTCGTAAGCGTGGCCGGTCATGATGGCCGTGATGGCGCCGGCCAGCGCGCGGCCTTCGTCGCTGTCATAAGCCAGACCGTAGCTCATGCACAGCGAGCCGAGGTTCGCGTAGCCGAGGCCGAGAGTGCGGAAGATGTGCGAGTTCTCGGCGATTTCCTGCGTCGGGTAACTCGCGTTGTCCACCAGGATTTCCTGTGCGGTGATGAAAATGCGCACGGCGGCCTTGAACCGTTCCACGTCGAATCTGCCGTCCTCGCGTTTGAATTTCATGAGGTTCAGCGACGCGAGGTTGCAGGCGGTGTTGTTGATGAAGACGTATTCGCTGCACGGATTGGTGGAGTGGATCGGCTCGGTGCCCTTGCAGGTGTGCCATTTCTGGATGGCGCCGTCGTATTGCATGCCGGGATCGCCGCAAACCCAGGTGCCTTCGGCGATCTTGTAGAGCAGCTTCGCGGCGTCCTTCTTCTCGAGCGGCTTGTTGGTGGTGATGGTGCGCGTCCACCATTCCTTGCCCGCCAGCGCGGCCTGCATGAACTCGTCACTGACGCGCACGGACAGGTTTTCATTCTGATACATCACGCTGCCGTAGGCGTCGCCGTTGTAGGAACCGTCGTAGCCCTGCTCGATGAGCGCCCAGGCCTTCCGTTCCTCCTTCTGCTTGGCATCAATGAATTCCTCGATGTCGCCGTGCCAGTCGCGGAGCGTGTTCATCTTGGCCGCGCGGCGCGTTTTGCCGCCGGATTTCACGACATTGGCGACCTGGTCATAGACTTTCAGGAAGCTCATCGGGCCGCTGGGGCGGCCGCCGCCGCTGAGTTTCTCCCGGGCCGAGCGGATGGGGGAAAGGTCGGTGCCGGTGCCGGAGCCGTATTTGAAGAGCATCGCTTCGCTGTGGGCGAGGCGCATGATGTCCTCCATGTTGTCCTGGACCGACTGGATGAAGCAGGCGCTGCCCTGCGGATGTTCGTATTGGGTGGTGGCGCGCTCCGCCCGGCCGGTCTGGCGGTTGAAAAACCAGTTGCCCCGGCCGGAGTTTTTGCCGATGCCGTATTGACTGAACAGCCCGACGTTGAACCAGACCGGCGAATTGAAGGCGCCGAACTGGTTCAGGCACAGCCAGGTCAGTTCCTCGTGGAAACTCTCGCCGTCGGCCTTGCTGAAATAGCCGTCCGCAATGCCCCAATCCGCAATCGTCCGGGAAATGCGATGCACGAGCTGGCGCACCGAGGTCTCGCGCTCGGATGTGTTTTGCTCGCCGTAAAAATACTTGGATACGACCACCTTGGTGGCCAGCAGCGACCACGACTTCGGCACTTCGACGTTTTCCTGTTTGAAAATGACCTTGCCGGCATCGTCGGTGATTTCCGCAGTGCGCCGTTCCCATTCGATCTGGTCGAACGGTTTGATCTTGGGATCGCTGAACACGCGCTCAACGCGCAGCGATTTTTTCGCCAGACCGGGGTTGTTTTTGAGGTTGCGTCCCGCCGCCACTGCCGCCGGTCGGCGCCGACCCTTGTGCGAAGCCGAAACCAACATCTCCTCGCGCGCGTCAATCATGAATTTTCCTTTCGCGGCGGTTGAAATCGGTTTTCAGACAAATCACCCGACCGTCTAAAGGCAAAAAGATCGGTCGGGAAAATTCTATATTTCCGCCCGCTTTGAGGTTTTCGCCAACCGCCCAATTCCAAGCGCAACCCCATTTAGTGGGCAACGTTCGAAGCATACGCACTACCTATTGTGGTGACAAGAAAAATTTTCAAAAAAGTTACAAAAACGATATTCCCAAATGAAATCAGCAAAATCTCCGCGCAAGCATTGCGCCATCAGCACTTGTTCGCCGCGGTGAACAAAAAAGTTCAACGCGATTTTTTTTTGCGCGCCGGCGGAAATTTCCCCGGGCGTTTGGATTGCAACGGCCTGAATTTGCGTATCGGCTCCACCGTTTTCGGACGCGGCTTGGGCACCAGCACGATTGGACAACCTTCGTAACCAAATGCCTGGCGCATCTGGTCGCCCAGATATTTTTTGTATTGGTCGGAAAACAACTCGTCGCGGTTGACGAACAGCAGAAACGTCGGCGGCGCCTGCCGCACCTGCGTCGCGTAGAAAAATTTGAGCCGGTGCCCCGCCTCGCTGACCGGCTGGCGGCGGTCCACGGCGTCGCGCAACGTGCGGTTCAAAATCGCCGTGGGAATTTTCTGTTGCAATTGCGCCGCCACGTAACGCACCGCCTCCAGCAGCCGGTCGAGATTAAAACCGGAGGTGGCCGACGTGAAAAGCACCGGCGCATAATCGAGAAAAAACAATTTGTCCTGCACCCACTGGCCGAATTCGCCGAGCGTGGATATGATCTTTGCCTGCCCTTCGCTCCGCAGCTTTTTATTGCGTCTATCGATGACCTCTTCGCGCAC
>JBKQOA010000055.1:0-29704 GCA_052145735.1 Limisphaerales bacterium | reverse complement strand
CTTCGCTTCGCTCAGGCTCGCCTACAACGGCGGCAACCTGATGAGGAACAAACAAACTGAAAAGGGGACATTTTCTCCTGAGTGCTAATGGGGACATTTTAAAAGAGTTTTGACACGCTGGTTTCTACATTCGGAACTCGATGAGAATGTCCCCCTTTTGGCGGGGTTGCGGTGGCAATCCCATCCGGGAAAAGAGTGCAACGAACAACAACCAAAAAAGAGGACATTCTCTCCTGAGTCAACCAAGGGACATTTCTAAAAGGGTTTCGACAGCGTTTTTTGGGCGAAACCTGGCCAAGGGGCCGGGAATTAATGCCATCCCCGCCGGACTCAAGCCTCCGGCCAATCACGCCGCAACGCTTCCGGAGTGTCTCCCCGCCCCCGCAAGGTGCGCAAACTCAACGCGTCATGGCGCTTGGCCAGCCGTTTTCCGTTTTCATCCAGCACCAACGCGCAATGGAAAAACTTCGGCGGCGTCAAACCGAGCGCCCGGTAAAGCAACAACTGCCGCGCCGTGCTCAGCAGCAGGTCCGCCCCGCGCACGACCTCGGTGACGTCCATCGCCGCGTCGTCCACCGCACAGGCCAGTTGATAGGCCGGAACATCGTCATGGCGCCAGACCACGAAATCGCCGAAATCCTTTCCGGCCACGAACTGTTGCGGGCCGAAATTCCCGTCGGTGAAAGAGATGGTTTCGCCGTCGGGAACGCGGAAGCGCCAGTTCACGCGGTGTGACGGGTGACGGGTGACGGGTGACAAGAGGGCTGTTGCAGTTTTCGCGTGACTCGTCACTCGCCACTCGCCACTCCGATTACGGCAGGTCCCGGGATAAATGGGTTCTTCATCCCCGGCGTTTGGCGCGCTGGCGGCATCGCGGATGTCCTTGCGCGAGCAGGTGCAGGGATAAACCAGCCCGCCGGCGCGCAACTGGTCAAGCGCGGCGCGGTAAAGGTGAAACCGTTCGCTTTGGTTGTAAGGCGCAAATGGCCCGCCGCAATCCGGCCCTTCCTGCCATTCAAAACCGAACCAGTGCAGGTCTTCGATCATTTGCGTGACGAACTCCAGCTTGAAGCGCAGGGCATCGATGTCTTCGTTGCGCAAAATCAACGCGCCGCCGTTCGCCCGCGCCCGTTCCTGCGCCACCCAGAACGTCCGCGCATGACCGAGATGCAAAAGTCCGGTAGGCGACGGCGCCAGGCGACCACGATAAGTCCGATTTCCGGATAAACTCACGGACGGGAATTAACCAGCAACACTGCCGGGCACAAAGCTTTCTTTTTCCGAACCATCCTCAAAATCGGCATGGACTTATGCCGTCAAAATATTCAGCTTTGCTCCATGCAAACAAACCATTTGTCCAACAAAACGCCGTCCCTTCTGCTTGGCCTGCTTCTGGCCGCCATCGGAGCCACTTCCATCCTGGCGCAAACAGAACCCACCAATACCACCCCGGGTGAATCGACCAACACCACTCTGGCGGAACCCACCAATGCCACCCCGGCGATCCCGACGCTGCAAATCAAAGCCGACCAGGTCACCGCCAAGGTCAGCCCGACGCTTTACGGATTGATGACGGAGGAGATCAATTTCTCCTATGAAGGCGGTCTTTACGGCGAGTTGGTGCGCAACCGCACATTCAAGGCCAACCCGACCAACGCGGTGTTCTGGGATACAATAAACGACACCAAAATTTCGCTCGATACCAATATGCCGCTCAATGCCGCGCTGAACGTGAGCTTGAAAATGGATACGAGCGAAGCCACTAAAAATCATACCGTTGGCATTGTTAACAATGGTTATTGGGGAATTCCCGTCCTGCCAAACACCACGTATCATTTGTCGTTTTATGCGAAAGGTAAAAATTTCAGCGGCCCGTTGGAAGTGGGTCTCGAACACATTGGGAGCACCAACTATATAAAAATTACGGACGGTTCCGTCATCAGCCTGGACACGAACACCATGCAAATTTCGGCCAGTGCGGTTGCCTCAAATAAAACGGCCGCTTGGGAAGCGCGTATGGCCGACCGGTGGCAACTCGCCGGTGCGGAAATTCCAAAAATATCCAAAGTCTGGCAGAAATACGAAGTTACGTTGAGGACGGGCAACATCAAGCCAACGAAAAACAACCAGTTGTTCATCTCTGCCTACAAGGGCGGCAGTTCCTTCTGGCATCGACACAGTTCAGTCTGGTTCAGTCAGGTCTCGCTGTTCCCGCCGACGTTCAACAATCGCGCGAACGGAAATCGGCCCGACCTCATGCAACTGCTGGCCGACATGCATCCGGCGTTCCTCCGCTTCCCCGGCGGGAATTATCTGGAAGGCAACGTCATCTGGAATCGCTTCAACTGGAAAAATACCATCGGTGACATTTCGCAACGGCCCGGCCATCTCGACGACGGTTGGGGTTACTGGTCCACCGACGGCCTTGGCCTGCTCGAGTTTCTCGAATGGTGCGAGGACCTGCACATGCAACCGCTGCTGGCCGTTTACGCCGGCTATTCCATGCACCAGCAACATGTCACTCCCGGACCGGACCTGGCCCCGTACGTGCAGGACGCGCTCGACGAAATCGAATACGTGACCGGCGACACGAACACCACCTGGGGTGCGCAACGCGCCCGGGATGGTCATCCCGCGCCGTTCCCGCTCACCTACGTCGAGGTCGGCAACGAAGATTGGTTCGACCGTTCCCATAGTTACAATGACCGCTTCGCCCAGTTCTTCGACGCCATCAAGGCGAAATATCCCAACCTGCAGATCATCGCCACCACCCCGGTCACCAGCCGCGAACCGGATTTGATTGACGAACATTATTACCGTTCGCAGGTGGAAATGGAGGCGCACGCGCACGATTACGATAGCCGCAGCCGCACCAACAAAACCAAAATTTTTGTCGGCGAATGGGCCACGCGTGTCGGTTCGCCCACCCCCAACATGGCCGGGGCGCTCGGCGATGCCGCCTGGATGACGGGCATGGAACGCAATTCCGACCTCGTGCTCATGGCCAGCTATGCGCCGCTCTTCGTCAATGTCAGCGAGCCCGGCCACGACGGGTCGATACAGTGGAAGACGGACCTGATCGGCTACGATGTGTTGACCAGCTATGGTTCGCCGTCGTATTACGCGCAAAAAATGTTCAGCACGCATCATGGCGACGACGTGCTGGCGACCGATTCCCGGGACATTCCCACCTACACATGGCAACCGCCGGCCCGCCGCCGCAACGGGGCTGAGCCGCCGCCCGGACCTCAACAGGTACCTTCGCTGTTCTTCGACGCCACCCGCGACAGTCAGTCCGGCACGATTTTCCTGAAGGTTGTCAATCGCCAGGGCACACCGCAACCGGTGAAAATTGAAATCAGCGGAGTTTCTGCTGTGGAAGCCGAAGGCGAGGCCGTCGTGCTGAAGGCGAACAGCCCGGACAACACCAATTCCATCCGCGAACCGGACAAGGTTGTTCCCGTCCCGGAAAAGGTGGCCGGGCTGGGAACGGAATTCACCCGCGAATTCCCGCCCTACTCCATCACCGTCCTCGAACTGAAGACAAAATGACAAACCTATCGTAGCCGCCGACGTGAGGAGGCGGAAGTCTGATGTGGCGACTGCCCATTAAAATGGTTCGTCCGGGTTTGCCGCCAGCCATGTGCCCAGGCCGGGCAGCGGCACGGACAAAACCTCCTGGACTTTGGTGATGTTCAGCGACGTGTCCAATGCGCGCGGCGGACCGGGAAAATCCCTGGCCGAGGCCGGTTCAATGATGGCCCTCAATTCCGGATGCCGCCCGGCCAGCAGCTGGCCGATCTGCCAGCGCGACAGTTTTTCCGCGCCCGCCACGTGGAAAAGGCCCGGGCAATTTTTATCCGCCAGTTCCCACGTTGCCCGCGCCGCCTCCACCGCCGGCAGGGGTGAACGGAATTCGTCGGTGAATAATTTCATCATCCGGCCGGCTTTCCACGCCTGCCGCAACTGCTCGTTGAAGCCGCGATTGCCCGGTCGCGAAATGCCGCCGACGATGGACAGGCGGACGACCGTATGTCCCGGATTTTTCAAAACGAGCTGCTCGGCGGCAGCCTTGGTTTCGCCGTAAAAATGCAGCGGATTCGGGACGTCGGTCTCGACGTAATTGCCCTGGCGCCCGTCAAAAACCAGATCGGTGGAGAAAAAAATGAATGGAATTTCCGCCGCCAGTTCCGCCAGCAGCCGGGTGACCCCGACATTCACGCGCCGCGCCAGATCCGGATTTGCCTGCGCCTCCGCCACGCTGCTGACCGCGGCGCAATGAATGACCAGTTGCGGCTTGTCCTGCTGAAACTCGCGGCGGACGGCGTCAAAGTCGAGCAGGTCGACCTGGTCGCGCGTCAGCGCGCGCACGCGCCGGCGGGGGGCGAATCGGGGCGCGGTCTGGACGAGATAATTCCCAATCAGCCCGTTCGCGCCGGTGATCCAGACAAGCGGAGCAACCATTTGTCTGTGGATGGTTGAAAGCTGCCGGTTGAGAGTCAAGCCACAAGCGGCTCTTGCCGGCGGGATGGCTTTGGTTTAGCTTGTCATCGTGAGCACGGCTGAAAAAATCTTTCACAAAGCGCAATCGCTTCCAGAATCCGCGCAGACGGCGGTGTTGGAAATCATTGAGCAATTGGCCCGGCAGACGGCCCAGGAACAGTCCGCGCCGTTGACTCTCCGCGAGTCCGCTGAAATGCGTGGCAAGCTGGCCGCCTGGGAGGAAGATTGGAACGCACCAGGAATGGAAGCGTATGACCGGCCTTAATCGTGGCGACGTGGTGCTGGTGTGGTTTCCGAACAGCGACCTCGTTACTTTTAAACGCCGTCCGGCGCTCGTAGTCGAGGTGGACAATCTTGACACCGGTCTTCCGCAGGTTCTGGTTTCGATGATTACGAGCAATCTCGCGCGGCGCGATCATCCCAGCCGCGTCTTTATGCCGCTCAATTCTCCCGAAGCCAAAGAAGCGGGACTTCGCACGGATTCGGTCGTGATGACGGACAATCTTGCGACAGTGTTGGATAAGGCCGTTGCTGGGAAACTCGGACGCGTGAAAAATATGGCGCGCGTGGATGTGGCGTTGCGCCGAACGCTGGGTTTGTAAATCAATCCACCAACCGCTTCGTCAAATCGCCATAGGCATCAATCCGGCGATCGCGCAGGAAGGGCCAGTGCGTGCGCGTCGTGTCCACGGCGGCAAGGTCAACCGGCACAATCATTGTCTCCTCTTTGGCCGCGCCCGCCCGGGCGAGGATTTCGCCGGACGTGCCGGCGACGAAACTCTGGCCCCAGAATTCAATGCCGGCCCCGCCCACACCGGCAATCTTCTCATGCCCGATGCGGTTGGCCACGGCCACGTAACAGCCGTTGGCGACGGCATGGCTGCGCTGGATGGTTTCCCACGAATCATGCTGGCGTTCGCCGTATTTTTTCTTTTCACCCGGATGCCAGCCGATGGCCGTCGGGTAAAACAGGATTTGCGCGCCCTGCAACGCCGTCAGCCGCGCGGCCTCCGGATACCACTGGTCCCAGCAAATCAGCACGCCGATTTTTCCGTGGCGCGTCTGCCAGGCCTTGAAGCCGAGGTCGCCGGGTGTGAAATAAAATTTTTCGTAGTACAGCGGGTCATCGGGAATGTGCATCTTCCGGTAACTGCCCAGCAGCGAACCGTCCGCGTCGATGACCGCGGCCGTGTTGTGGTAAACGCCGGAAGCGCGCTTTTCAAAGAGCGAGGCGATGACCACGACCCCGTGCTGCTTCGCCAGTTTCTGAAACACATCGGTGCTGGGACCGGGAACGGGTTCGGCCAGTTTGAAATTTTTGTGGTCTTCGCTCTGGCAAAAATATTGTGAGCGGAATAGTTCCTGCGTGCAGATGATTTGCGCGCCACGCCGCGCCGCGCGTTCGGCCAGGGCGAGGGTTTTCTTCAAATTCGCTTCCGGGTCGGGGGAACACGCGGTTTGAATCAGCCCGATTTTGACGGTCTGGGCGGCGGCGCGTTTCATTGACTACTTGGCGCGTTCGTTGAGCCGCGCGGTTTCCTCGAGGATGACGGACTTGGCGTGCGCGTCCGCAGCCGGGTGGGGAACGGTCTGGCCGAACAGTTCGCGGATGAACTTGCCCAATGTCTCGTTGGTGGGGCCGTAACCGCTGTGGTAGATGTAATATTCCAGGTCGTACATCAACTGGTCGGCGCTCGCGTACCGGCGGCCCAGATCCCGCGCGAGGCAGTGATGCAGGATATCGTTGAGATTGTCGTCAATGCGCGAGTCCAGCCCGCGAAAATCGGGGATCGGCTGGTTCAGGATGCGGTGGCGCGATTCCTCGGCGTTTTCGCCCTTGAACAAATTCCGCCCCAGCAGGAGATGCGCGAGCACGACGCCGACGGAGAAAAGGTCGGAGCGTTTGTCGGTGATCTGGAAGTCGGCCTGCTCGGGGCTCATGTAATCGGCCTTGCCGGCGATGACTTCGCCTTCCTGGTCGGTCAGGAAGCCGCGCGCCTTGGCCACGCCGAAATCGGTCAGCTTCACGTCGCCCTCGAAGGCGATCATGATGTTTTTGAAGCTGACGTCGCGGTGGACGATGCCCAGCGGTTTGCCGTCCTTGTCGGATTTGGCATGCGCGTAGGCCAGGCCGCGGGCGATCCGGCTGGTGATGAACACGGCGAGTTCCTTGGGCAATACGCGGCGTTTTTCGGTCAGCTGGCGGGTGAATTGCTCCAGATTCACGCCGCGAATCAATTCCATGGCGATGAAATAGACGCCGTTGGCCTCGCTGAGATGGTAGGTCTGGACGATGTTCGTATGGATCAGGTCGGCGACAAGCTTGGCCTCGCCGATGAAATTTTCGATGAACATCTTCTGGCTCGCGTAGTTGGAGCGGATGATTTTGATGGCGACCCGCTTGACGAAATGACGCGCGCCGTGCTGCTCGGCCTCATAAACCACCCCCATGCCGCCCTCAAAGATCTTGCGGACGACCTCATAGCGGAACTCACTCTGAATCGTAAAGAGTGCCACGGGGCGGATGTTGGGAGATTGCTCCGGGAAGTCAAGCCGGCTCTTGGGCAAAAAAAGTCTGCATTTTTTATGTTTTTTTGCTTGCACAGTCCGGCTGAAATTCTTAATACGGGCGCAGTCAAATGACTTTTTAACCAAAACCGTAAACCGCAAACCACAACCATCAAGGACACCGATTATGGCAAACGCACTCTCGAAATCCCAACTCGCCGCCGCAATTGCTGAAAAGGCCGAAATCTCCAAGAAGCAAGCGGTGGAAATTCTCGACAACATCGCCGCCCTCGCCTACAAGCATGCGAAAGACACTTTCACGCTGCCCGGCATCGGCAAGCTCGTGCTGAAAAACCGCGCCGCCCGCCTGGGCCGCAACCCCAAGACCGGGGAAACCATCCAGATCCCGGCCAAGCGCGTCGTCAAGTTCCGCGTCGCCAAAGCCGCGAAGGACGCGATCCTCGGTGGCAAGTAATCATCGGATTTACAACGGGCGCTCTGATTTTTCGGAGCGCCTTTTTTGTTGGGGTTGCCGGAGTGATGGAGTTATGGAGTGATGCGGCCATCCGTTCTTCAACCCTCCATCACTCCAATACCTAAACCCTCCATTCCCCGTGAAAATCGCCGTCGTCGGCTGTGGAGCAGTCGGAAGTTATTACGGCGCAATGCTCTGTCGCGCCGGGCAGGAAGTCCATTTCCTGCTCCGCTCCGACTTCGAGGTCGTGCGTCAAAACGGTGTGTCCATCCGCAGCGTCGAAGGCGATTTTCACGTTCAACCCCGTTGCGCCCGGACGCCGGACGAAATCGGCATCTGCGACGTGGTGTTGATCGGGCTCAAGACCACCGCCAACGGCCGGTTCCCCAAACTGCTCCCACCGCTCGTGGGGCCAGCCACGGCCGTCGTCACGCTGCAAAATGGTCTGGGCAACACCGAACAATTGGCGCGGCTCTTTTCGCCGGAACAAATTCTCAACGGCCTCTGCTTTGTCTGCCTCAATCGCCTGAAACCGGGGGTCATCCATCACCTGGACTACGGCTTGATTGTGCTCGGCGAGTTCCAGCGCCCGGCCGGGCCGCGCACGCAAAAACTGGCCGCGCTGTTCGAAGCCGCCGGCGTGTCCTGCCGGGTCACCGACAATCTGGCGCAGGCGCAATGGGAAAAACTGGCCTGGAACATCCCGTTCAACGGCCTCGGCGTCGCCGGCGCGGCCGGCTATGACGCTTTCACCCAACTCCCATCGGCCGGCTCCCATCGGCCATCCGTCGGCCCCTGTTTGCCGACGGATAAGTTGCTCGCCGACCCGCGCTGGGAAAAAATGTTGTGCGAACTGATGCTGGAAGTGATCCATGCGGCGCACGCCCTGGGACATGAGATTCCTGAAAGCCTGGTCGAGAAGCAGCTTGCCCGCACGCGGACGATGGGCGCTTACAAGGCGTCCACGCTCCTGGATTTCGAACGCGGCCGGCCGCTGGAACTGGAAAGCTTGTTTCTCGAACCGCTGCGCCGGGCGCAAGCGGCCGGCGTGCCCGTGCCCCGGCTGGCCCGCCTCTGCGAAGTGTTGCAACAGTTGGATCAAACACGCTGACCTGGGAGCGCTGGCGTTTCGCCGGCGTGTTTCGTCGCGAAGCCTTCCCATTTACTCGCCGCCGGGACGGCAGCGCTCCCAGGACCGCGCCACCGGCAATTTTTGTTTCCGCCAAACATTTTATCCGTGTCAATCCGTGCCCATCCGTGGTTAAATTGAATCCATGAAACCTCGCGTCCGATTTGCCCCTTCGCCAACCGGCTACCTGCACATCGGCGGCGCGCGTACGGCCTTGTTCAACTGGCTTTATGCCCGCCATACCGGCGGCACCTTCATCCTCCGCATCGAGGACACCGACGCCGCGCGCAACACCCAGGAGGCCGTGGACGTCATCCTGACCGGCCTGCGCTGGCTCGGACTCGATTGGGACGAGGGTCCGCTTACCGGTGACGCCACCGGACCGGCCAAAGGCAGTTTCGGTCCGTATTTTCAGAGCCAGCGGAAGGAAAATTATCAGCGCCGTGTCGAAGCGCTCCTGTCGCACGGTCTTGCCTACGAACACGAAGGCGCGGTCAAATTCAAAATGCAGCGCGAGCCGGTCGTTATTCAGGATTTGGTTGTCGGCGAAGTCGTCCGCAAACTCACCGACCGTGAAGAGGAGGATCCGGATTTCGTCATTCAGCGCTCGGATGGCCAGCCGGTGTTTCATCTGGTCAACGTGATTGACGATTTGGAGATGGACGTCACGCATGTCATCCGCGGCGAGGACCATTTGAGCAACACTGCCAAGCACATCGCGCTTTTCCAGGCGTTCGGGGTGAAGCCGCCGCATTACGCGCACATTCCGCTCATCCTGAACGGCGACGGCTCCAAGATGAGCAAGCGCGACCAGGGCGCGTCGCTGTCGAGTTACCTGGATGGCGGGTTCCTGCCCGAAGCCGTGGTGAATTATCTCTGCCTGCTCGGCTGGTCGCCCAAGGACAACCGTGAAAAACTGTCACGCGACGAGGTCGTCGAGCGTTTCGACCTGCCGCAAATCCTCCGGCACAATGCCCGGTTCGACTACGAAAAGCTGCTCTGGCTCCAGGGTGAATACGCCCGCGAACTCGGCGCCGACCGTTTTTACGAACTGGCCGTCCATGCCTTTGCCAAGGCTGGCGTTGACACCAACCAGTTTCCCCTGCCCTATGTCAAGGCCGCGCTCGACACCTGCAAGGGCAAATTCAAGCTGTTCAGTGAGCTGCCCGCCTATGCCGGATTTTATTTCACTGACCAGATTGAATACGACGCCGAGGCGGTGAAAAAGGATTTCGTGCCCGAGAACAAGCCGCGTTTGGAAAAGCTTCGAGACGCTTTTGCCGCCGCGCCCGCGTTCAACGCCGGTGCGCTGGAAGCCGCGCTCAAGGAAACCGCCAAGGCGCTGGGTGTGAAAGCCGGCGTGCTGGTGCATCCCTGCCGCCTGGCTGTGACCGGCAAAACCTCGGGCCCGAGCCTGTATCATCTGCTGGAGGTTTTGGGGAAGGAAAAGGTGATGGGGAGGATTGAAGGGGCGCTGGGCCACGCGGGATTGGGTGGTTGAGCGAATAGACGTAAGCACAACTGAAAAGGCGATTATGCCACATTTTGAATTCTACAGAACTATCGGCTCAAGTGAGGTTCACAGTGGATACCTCAATTTAACGGATGATTCACAGCAAACATACGGAACACAACTTCCAGCTCATCGTACAAGACTAGCGATTATTGACGGTGCGGGGCACCGCACCAATGCGGCGAAGCATCATGATAATCAAATTTGGTCAGGGCTGAACAATTGGTATCAAGAAAACAATGTCGTTCCTGGAACTCGAATAAAAGTAAGATACGATGAGGCCGAACGCTCCACGCCTGATGGATTGCATGTGCTTCACCTAGAAGTAGTCAACTCACCATCTGCACCTACAGTTCCGACACCGCCCACACAACAAATTGAGTTTGGACAAGAGTCACCCGATACGGCTAACGAATTACCACTTTCACTTGAACGCCAACTTGAAGACTTTCTCGCATTAAATCTCGGCATGATCGAAACAGGGCTTCAACTGTATCGCGATGAGGACGGCCGAGAAGGCCGTCAATATCCAACAGACGTTGGTGAAATTGATCTCCTGTGTAATCGCCCAAATCAAGAAATCCTTGTTGTTGAACTGAAGCGTGGACGCAGTTCCGACATCGTTGTTGGACAAATCTCTCGATATATGGGTTGGGTCAAACGCCATATCGCAAACGGACGCGTAGTCAAAGGACTTATCTTGACTTACGAGCAAGATGACAAGCTCCGATATGCTGTCGCTGCAAATCCAAACATCGAATTGAAACGATTCAAGTTGCGGCTGGAAATTATTCCTGACGAAGAATTATAACGTTTCCACTCGCGTTAACTTTCAATCCGGTCAGGGTGCCGCCGTAATTCATCTTCCTTCGGTAGGGCGGGCAGTCCTCTGCCCGCCGCCGAACGTGGTGAGTCGTCCGCATCGTTAACAACCTCCCGAACGGCGCGCACGGAGTGACGCGCCCTACCACTGCAGAAATTCAAATGCGCTGGCTTTCAGTCCAACCCGTGGAACACCCGTGCTCGACCTTCGTCCGGTAGGGCGGGCAGTCCCCTGCCCGCCGCCGAACGTGGTGAGACATCCGCATTGTTCACAACCTCCCGAACGGCGCGCACGGAGTGACGCGCCCTACCTGGGCAATGGACGGTGGTCGGGACGATAGATCCACACCCAGTCTTCCGCCCGCTCACACAAACCTTTGCGAACGGGATTCATCAGGATGTAACCGGTCTTCTCATCCAGTTCGTGGTGGTCGCGAAGACGGTGGTCGAAGAAGTCGCGTTGCCAGTCCACACCACATTTTCCCGCCACATATTTTTTCCAGTTTTTGATCGCCGTGCCCATTCCCGGCTCGCGTGGGAACGCAAGGATGGCATGCAAATGATCCGGCATGAGCAAGCAGAGTCGGCAATGCCAGACGTGCTTCTCGTGATTGTACTTCATCGCCGCCAGCACGGCATCACCGGTGTCGGCATGGCATAGCTGGTTTTTCCCCGGCGGCAGACATTTGATGGTGATGAAGAACAAACTTTCTTCAGCAACCCATTGAGGAATCGTGTGCGGAAGCTTTTTGCGGACCAGCAGGTTCACGCGCAAAGCTTAACGAGATTATCACATCGTGCCAAACGCGAAAGGTAGGGCGGGCAGTCCCCTGTCCGCCGCCGAACGCGGTGAGCCATCCGCATCGTTCACAACCTCCCGAACGGCGCGCACGGAGTGACGCGCCCTACCATCCAAGCCCCGTCACGATCCGGGCCATTCGGGCAGTTGATCGAGGAAATCCTTGTGGACGCCCCTGACCCAGACGTTGGTCTTGTCGATTTTGGCGGCGGAGACCGTCGTTCCCCGGGCCGCCCCGTAAATGCCGCCTCCGAGCAACAGTACCACGCCCACCAGCGCCAGCCAGCCGGATGCCCAAACCGCACCACCAATCAACAGCAGCAAACCTCCCAGCACACCCACCCAGCCGATGGTGAGGGCCACTTTCCTCTGCGCACGGTGCTTCTCGCAAAGACCGACGTGCAGGATGGCCTTCTTGCGCACGATCAGGATCACGATGAGCAGAATCAGCAGGTTGCAAAGCAGCAACAGATAATAAGCCGGATGCTGCCAGTAGAGAACCCGTTTGAGCTTGAAACCATTGGCGGGTGCGTTGCATTTGACACAGCGGTCTGGAAACGGAGTTTCCGAACGGGTGACCAGTTGCTTGCCCAGCCGCCAGATGCCGACTCCGGAGGGCGCGGCTCCTTCGCTGAGACGCTGGAGGAAAACGGGTTTGCATTGCGCGCAAACCCAGGACTGGTTCAGTTTGATCACCTCGCCCGGGGGAAAGGTCCGGCCGCATTCCGCACAAACGACGCCTGATGGCATCCCGGGAGGAGGAGGCAGGTCGGCGGTCCGGACCGCATGCAAAGGCTGCCAGTCGGCCATGCCCTCGTGCCAGACGGGCGTGTCGCGGTTGATTTTTCCGGAACGAACCAGCTCATCCAGTTGGGTTTCGGAGACAGGGCCAGCTTGCTGGCCATCCAGCGCGTAGTACCAGTTCATGGCCAAGCCTAGCTCCAAGCCTGCGGCAAAAACAATGCGAAAAACCCAGGTGGGATGTCGGCGTCCCCAGGCGAGGCAACGCAGGTTTGTATCGCCTCCGGAAGCCGGTTTCATTAGACTCCGTCCTCGTGCTCAACCCCTTTATTCATTGGATTGAAGCCAAAGGTCCTTATGCGCCGTGGCTGTTCCTGGCGCTGTTCCTGGTCGCGTCGTTCCTGATGCTCTGGCGGCTGGAGGTTTTGAGCGCCAAGGGCTTCGAAGGCACGGTACTCGGCACGCTCGTGATGCCCTATTGCACCGGCATGGGCAATCTCATCTTCGCCTTCATCCTCGGCCGCAGCGGCGGTTCCGGCGCGGACGTGATGACCAATTCGCTGGTAAACAATGTCACGAACATGACGCTGGTGCTCGGCCTGCCCGCAATTTTCTGGCGGATGAGCGTGTTGCCGGCACAGAAGAAAAACGGCAAGCCCGGCAGCAAGGCGCATGAACTCAACCGGCTCTCGTTGCTGCTGACCTTGATGGCCGTCCTGTTTTTCACCGGCGCGGTCTGGGCGCTCGGGCGCAAGGGGGAATTGAATTTCAACGACGGGCTGGTGCTGGTGGGGCTGTTTCTATTCTGGCAATGTTTCCACTTTTTTGAAGTGCTCAAGTCCAACGTGCGCCAGGGCAAATCGCTGGGCTGGACGCTGCCGTTCGACCTCGCGCTGCTGGCCGTCGGCGCGTACGGCATTTACGTGAGCACCGACTGGCTGGTGAACTGGATCTCCGCCATCCCCTCCGGTTTCATCAGCGTCAAATATCTCGGCTGGTTGAGCGGCTGGCTGATGGTGCTGCCCAACGCCACGCTGGCGATTTACTACGCCTGGCGCGGCCAGCCGGAAACGGTCTATGCCTCGCAGGTCGGCGACGCGCACGTCTCCATCCCATTGTGCATCGGCATCTACGCGCTGTATCACACGATGGCCGTGCCGGTGTTCTTCCACGCCGGGATGCTCATCCTCCTCGGCGCCACGCTGGTGCATTTGTTCTTCGTCACCCTGTTCGGAAAGTTGCCGCGTCTCGTCGGCTGGATGCTGGTCGCGGCCTATGGTTATTTTCTATACCAGGGGCTGCTGAACTGAAGTCCGTCGGAGCGCGAGTTGTCCCAACTCGCAACAATTCCATTCGCGGAAACCGTTTCGCAAAACTTTCCAGGCTGCTCTTGTGTTTACCAGTGCTGCGGCTTGGAACAAGCCGCGCTCCGCCAAACCCTCACAACGGTTTTTTGAAGAACTGCGTGTCTCCGGAAATCGTCAGCGGATCCTCCCGCACCTTGTCGCTCAATTCGGCAAACGGCACCTGGGCGCTGAGCCAGCGCGGATTCTTCGCGATGGATTCCATGGATTCGGAGGTGTTGTTGCAGATGAGATAGGCGCCGGGGCCCATGACCATGAACGACTCGAAACCGGTGCCGGCGCCGTGCCGCGCAAATTCGAAATCGCCGTCGCCGTATCTCCCGCCGAGCAACTCCGAACGCAGGGCGCCCAGATCCTTGACAAAATTCTTCAGAAAGTCGTCGTTGCGCGGGCCGTAGTAAACCAGCACCCGCGCCTTGTTTTCCGCGAGCGACACCACCGCCCATTCATCGAAAACGACCCGGCCATAGCGCGAGTTCATCTGGTTCGCGCAGGTCCGGATGAAATTTTTGGCTTCGTCCAGCGTCATGGGGCGTATGCTTTGATGGCAGAGCAAAGCAAGTTTGTTGCCGCAGAACAAGGGAAAAACAGAACTCGGAAGGCGCGCCTGGTCCGGGATCGCAACGGCCCTCCGCCAGGAACGAGTTTAAAAATTTGACTGTGCCGGCGGCGGCAAATTCATAAGCTGTTTGGAGCATGCAACCGCCCACACCCATTGGCAAGCGGCCGGCGAACGCGTTCGTCGAAAAAGCAAAGGTGTGGGTGCACTGGCTGTTGATCATCCTGCTCGCCGCCGCCTGGGCGCTGGTGCTGGCGGCCAATGGCCTGGCGCTGGATCTGCCCGGCAAAGCCGGCTGGCCGGAGGCGTTGTTGCTGTTGCTGGCCACCGCCAGCACCATCACCGCTCTCGCCCGGCAGTTGCCGCTACAAAATGTCCTGCTCGCCGCCTTCGTCATCGCGGTCATGGGCGGCGCCGTCCATGCGTTCGGCGTAAAGCTGGGCATTCCGTTCGGTCCGTTCCTGCTCGGCGCGGAGGCCGGACCGCAACTGTTCAAGACGCTGCCGTGGGCGATGCCGTTGATCTGGGTGGTTGCCCTTTTGAACTCGCGCGGCGTGGCGCGGCTGATTTTGCGGCCGTGGCGGAAAGTCCGGACCTATGGCTTGTGGCTCATCGGCCTGACGACCTTCCTGGCAATGCTCTTCGACCTCGCGCTCGACCCGTTCGCCACGCGCGTGAAACATTACTGGCTCTGGCTGCCGACCAAATTCCCGGTGACGTGGCAGGGCGCGCCGCTGGTGAATTTTTTCAGCTGGGCGGCGGTGTCGCTCCTGATCCTGGTGTTTGTCACGCCGACGCTCATCAACAAAAATCCCGTCCGGCGCCCCCCGGATTTTCATCCCCTTGGCGTCTGGCTCGGCGCGATTTTGTGCTTCGGAATTTTGTCCGCGCCGCACGGGATGTGGCCGGCGGTCGTGCTGGATGGAGCCATGGCCGTTTCGGTCGCCGCCCTTGCCATTCGCGGCGGCCGATGGTGAAAAATCCGGCAAATCGGAGGGACGAGCCATGCGAACCCCAAATCATCCGGGAACCCGGGTGACTCGTCCCTCCGAAAAGGATTCGCCTAGATTTCC
Source organism: Limisphaerales bacterium (assembly GCA_052145735.1). GTDB lineage: Bacteria > Verrucomicrobiota > Verrucomicrobiia > Limisphaerales > UBA11358 > UBA11358. The sequence goes on along the minus strand of JBKQOA010000055.1, from coordinate 14,218 downwards.
GGACTTTCCGGCACAACGCGTCTGGTGATTTTCAGCCGCGCCACGCGCGGGCCGTCCACCTCCTCGACGCGCAATTCGCAGGCGCCAACCGTCAGCACGTCACCGACCTTGGGAAAACCGCCGAGTTTCCGCGTCATCCAGCCGCTGGCGGTGGCGACCGCCTCCTCGTGCGGCACTTCGCCGATGATTTTTTCCAGTTCATGCAACGGCAGCGTTCCGACGGCCTCCCAGACGTTTTCGCCCACGACCGTCAATTCGGATTTTTCCTGGTCGAACTCGTCCTGAATCTGGCCGACCAGCGCTTCGAGGACGTTTTCCAGGGTGACGATGCCGACCGTCCCGCCGTATTCGTCCACGACGACGGCAAAGTGCAATTTCCGTTCGAGAAACAACGGCAGCAGTTTTTCAAGGCGCGCGGTCTCGGGCACGTAAATCAACGGCCGCGCCACCGGCAGCAAATCCGCCGCCGTCCGCGCCTTGTCGCGCAGGGGATAAAGGTCCTTGATGTGAACGACGCCGCGGGTCTGGTCCAGATTGCCGCCCTCGCAAAGGGGAAAGCGCGAATAACGCGTCTTTTCCGCCAGCGCAAGGCATTCGACAAAGGTTGCGTCGGTGTCGAACGCGACGATTTCGTGGCGCGGCCGCATGACTTCGCGCGCGACGCGATGGCGCAAATCCAGCGCGTTGAGAATGATGCTGCGCCCGGCGGCCGCGCCCGGCGCCGAGGTGATCAAGAGACGCAATTCCTCCTCCGATTGGGCGCGATCCGCCGCTCCATCAGGCTCGATGCCGGCCTGGGTCAGCAGCCAGCGGGCCGTGAGGTTCAGCAGCCGGTTGAACGGGTAAAATGCCAGGTAAAACCAGTGCAACGGATACGCCGCCTTCAACGCCACCGGCAACGGCTTCTGGATCGTCAGCCATTTCGGCGCCAATTCGCCCACCGTGATGTGCAGGAACGTCAAGGCGGTGAAACCGACGGCGAAGGAAATCGAGTGCAGCCAGGCACTGGACACGACGCCGAGCGGAACGAGCAGCGGTTCCAGCAACGTGGTGAACACCGGCTGGCCAAGCCAGCCCAGGCCGAGGCTGACCATCGTGATGCCCAGCTGCGTCGCGCTCAGATAGGAATTGAGATTGCGGACGATATGCTGCGCCATTCTCGCCCGCCGCCAGCCCTTGGCCACCAGGACGTCCAGTTGCGTTTCGCGGATGCGGACGAGCGCAAACTCGGCGGCGACGAAAAATCCGTTCAACAGCACCAGCACGAAGACGGCCAGGATTTTTAACGCGTTGAAAATGAAGGCGTCCCAAGTCACAGCTTCACCTCGCCGAACATCAGCTTCAGGATGTCCTCCAGACTCACGACGCCCATCTCGTTCCCGTCCCGCGCGAGCACGATGGCCAGGCGCTCGCCGGCGCGCTGCATCCGGCGCAACGCCACCTCCAGCCGCGTGTCCTCGCCCAGGAACAACGCGGGGGTCATGTGCGCAGCGGCGGGCTTCTGCAAATCCAAATCGTCGCGGAACAGCAACGGTCCGAGCGTGAGCAGGCCGGCGATGCGCGGACGGCCATCGCGCGTTTCCCAGACCGGCAGGCGCGACAATTTCCGTTCGCGCGCCAGCGCCAGCGCCCCGGCGAAGGGCATTTCGGTCTGGATGGTCACGGTCCGGGCCAGCGGCGTGGCGATCTGGCGGACGGTGAGGTTTTGCAAGCCGAGCACCCGGTTGATCATCGCGCGCTCGTCGGTCGTCAGCGCCTGCGCGGATTCCTGCATGACCGCGAGCATTTCCTCGCGGTTGCCGAACAGCCGCCCGGTCAGCGCGCGCCCGCCCGTCCAGCGCAACAGCACCCGGGACACGTCCTCCACGATCAACACGAGCGGGCTGAGAACAAAATGGATGGGCCGGAAAAGCTTGGCTGCCGACAGGCACAACGGGTTGGGCCAGGCGCGGAACAGCATCTTCGGCAGCAGATCAAACAGCGCATAGAACAAAAAGACCGCGACCGCGAAGGCGGCGATGTTCCAGGCGCGGTACCCCAGAAACCATTCGTGCAGTTTGACGACCAGCCAGCCGAGAATGAGAAAATTGGCAAGCGTGTTGCCGACGAGGATAGTCCACAGGAACCGTTCCTGGTTTTCGAGAAAGCCATGGAGGAGTTTCGCGGCGGGATTGCCCGCGCGCGCCAGCCGGCGCACCCGCAGCCGGTTCAACGCGAACACGCCCGCCTCCATGCCGGACAGCAAAAACGACGGCCCCAGGCACGCCGCGAGGATGAACCAGATGATCAGGTTCGGGTTCATTTGTTCAATCGTTGCACGATCAACTGGCGCACGCGCCGTTCGTCGGCGGCCTCCGCGGTGAGTTGCAGGCCGCGAAACGTTGCCGATTCGCCCGCCGCCGGCACGACGCCGAGCAGATGGGCGAGCAATCCCCCCATGGTTTCCACCTCGTCCACGTCGCCAAGCGCGGGAAATTCGCGGCGAAAATCCTCCAGCCGCATCGTGCCGTTCACCCGCCAGCGGTCCGGCGCGAGTTTTTCCAGCACCAGCCCCTCCGCCGGCGCCCCGGCGCGGATGGTGCCGACCAGCCGGCCGAGGATGTCCTCCATCGTCACCAGGCCCGCCGTGCCGCCGAATTCGTCGAGCACGATGGCCAGGCCGCGCTGCTGTTTTTGCAGGCTCTTGAACAGTTGCAGCAGGTTCATCGTCTCCGGCACGAACGATGGAAATTCAATCGCGTCGGCCAGGTCAATGGCCGGATCCAGCAGCAACGCGCGCGTGTTGAGAATGCCCACGATGGTGTCCGGCGTTTCGTCGTAAATCGGCAGACGGCGGTGTTTGAATCTTTTCGCCGCCGCAATCATTTCCCCGACCGGCACATCATCCGAAATGCACGCCATGCCCGCGCGCGGACGCATCACGTCGCGCGCCATGCGCTGGTCGAGGCTGATGATTTGCAGGATGATTTCCTTTTCTGATTCGTCGAGCGTGCCCTGACGCCAGGCCATTTCGAGCAGTTCCTGATACTCGGCGTCCGTCAACGCCCCGACGCCTTGTGGGGAGGCGGTTTGCGGCGCGATTATTTTCAAAATGGCCGCGTTGAGTTGTTGTGCCACGCGATGCAAGGGCGCCGTGATTTTTTCAAAAACCAACATCAGCCACGCGACCCGCAATGCCCAGCGTTCGGGTCGCCGCACGGCCAGCGTCTTGGGCAGCACCTCACAACCCAGAAGCGTCAACACCAGCAACGTCGCAATCGTCAGCGCCAGCGCCCAGTGCGCATTGAAAACCATCCGCAGAGCCACCGCGAGCATCGCGGCGTTGGCGAACGTGTTGCCCAGCGCCAGCGTCGCCAGCAAATCCTGCGGGCGTTCGAGCAGTTGCGCGACGATTTTGCCCGCGCCCGGATGATGTTCGGCCAGTTGCCGCGCCTGCCATTTGCTCAGGGAAAACAACGCTGTTTCCGCCAGCGCGAAAAAGAAACTCGCGCCCGCAAAAATCAGAATCGCCGCCACCGCTGTTTCCACGTGCGCATTATGCCGGGAAAGCCGCGAGGCAAAAGGAGAAAGGGGCAAAACCGAAGGTCGAATTCGGAAGCCCGCGTATAGCGGCGTGGCCGCCACGCGGCTTTACGCCGAAAGAAGCCCGAATTCCGAAACTTGAAATCGGGCCGGGCCATGTTTTCTTTGTTCGGCCTTCGGTTTTCGGATTTATTGTTCATCTTTCCAAAACCGCCGTCGCCGCCGCGTAGTTTGCCGAATGACTCAGGCTGACGAGCAATCGTTTTGCACGGCGTGACCTGAATAATTTTTCCCCCTTGCCGTGCAAAACCACGAACGGCTCGCCGGAATCCTTGCGGTGGATTTCCATGTCCTGCCAGCCAAGTGACGGCCCGATGCCGGTGCCAAACGCCTTGGAAATCGCCTCCTTGGCCGCGAACCGCGCCGCGAGGAACGGCGCGGGATTTTTATGCGACAGGCAGTAGGCGATTTCGTCCGCGTGCAGGATGCGGTTCACAAACCGCTCGCCGAATTTTTCGTAAGACGATGCGATGCGCGCCACTTCGATGATGTCAATGCCAACGCCGAGAATCATGCGATTTACGATTTACGATTTGCGATTGACGCGCAAGCAAACTCGAAATAAACCTCAAGGGTGAAATCCCGAATCAATTGCAGTGTTTTGAATAATTATTGCATGGGATTTTTGGGATTTACTTTGAGTGTTCAATCAGCTTTCGCTGCTAACGGATTATTCCCCAAAATGCCGGCGGCAACGAATGTCTATGTCGTTAATTGTCACAAAGACAGCAGGGATGCCAGGATGACTGCGTGGGCACTCCAAGGCATGGTCAATCAATCATCAGCCGAGGTTTATATTGCTGACCAAGAGCATCATTGGGAACAGCTTAAGAGTAGTGGAAAGCCATTTGAACAATTGCATGAACTATCTGGGGCCAACGCCGGATTGCGGGCTCTTTTCCAGAAATATCAGGGGCGCGTGAAGAAAATGTTTATCTACGACCCGGAAAAGGATTGGACCTGGTATCTGGCCTTGATGTCCGCCGCGCAACAAAATGGAATTCCTGCCACCGAATCAATCAGGAATGATTTGACATCGGAGTTTGGCTGGAAAGGTGCCGTGGAGGATTTTCAAAACAAGTGGACAGACAGAAACGAAGCTTATGACTGGGCACTTTTGAACCTGATGCCCGGTTGTAGCAAGCAGGTCGTTTTTGCTCTTAACTCTGGCCGGTTGCTGCCTCTGGTTGATTACGTTGTGGCCAGCAAGGGTTTTGTTTTTTGGCTCGACTTCAAAACCGATGAGGCTGAGGTGAAGAAAATTTTTCAGACGAAAGGCTACGGGGTGGGCACGTCGTTGATGGGTTATGGCAGCGGCGGCGATGAAGCCAACGCGCTCGCCAACCAATATGGAATTGGTTATGTCGTTAGCGACCTGTATGCAAATGGCAGTTTTTGGTCGAGCTTTCCTGATAAGACTTACACGCAATCTCCAGGTCGGATAATTGCAGTCGAACCCGGTAAAATCTATGCCCACATCATGTGGAGTGACGGTGATAACATACAGTTCGACCAAGGGTCGCTCTATTATTTTTGGCATGATCCCGCCCGTGGAACGATTCCGGTTGCCACCGCGTTAAGTCCGACACTCCAAGAACTGAACCCGCCTTTGTTAGATTGGTATTATTCCAAAATAACAGACAACGATGAACTGATGGCTGGCCCATGTGGTGTTCAATTCATTTTTATTCGAGACTTTAACGAGCGACTGTTCCCAACATGGTGCAGGCTAACTCACGATTGGTGCGCAGATGCAGGATTTCATGCTGTTCGTATCTGGATTGCACCCAATCCAAGCGCGAAATACACAACCTATATGAAGACGTGCGGATTCGATGGAGTGCTGGGCGAAGGATGGTCAGTGCAGGGCGGCTTTCCTCCAAAAATTGACACTTGGGGTGCTTGGGATGAAGACGAATTATTCAAACAATTCACAATGGTAAAACCAGATCCTCAAAAGCCCGTATTCTGCGGTTTTACCTGCATCGTACAGGGGTTTAACAAAAAAGATGGTGGTTTTTCAGCAATCAAACGACAGATTGACCGTGTTCAAAAGGCTTATCCCGGTCGCTATGTATTTCTTTTGCCAAAAGACGAATTTGCCACGATTCAGGCTTACTATAACACGAATACGCTACAGATTGCCGGACGACCTGGAATCACTAATGGCCTGGCCCCAGTGAACAACGGTGACGGCGATTTCACGGTTGTGGAACGCAGCGGGGTGCATTGCTGGCTGGTACCAAAACATGCATCCCCGAATTATTTTTATTTGGACGCGGATGATCATTTTCTAGTGCAACCCGGAGAAAAACTGGAGATTGATTTAGGGTATTTCGACGCCGGGTCTGGCGATATTGCGCTGGATTACGATTCAACAGATTTTCGACTGCCGGATGCGGGAGCTTACAAGCGGTATCCTTATGCCATTCACCGCATGAATACGTCGCAGTGGAAACTGGCCCGTTTCTATGTGAATGATGCCCGTTTTGCAAATCGCGAAAACAACGGTGCCGACTTCCGGTTTTACAATGGAGGTGATGATTTATTGATCAGTGCCGTGCAAGTGCGACGGGTCGGACCCTGATGGCACGTCCGAATTAGAAATTGTTCCGGCGATTGTTATTTCACGCGATAATTTTTCATCAAGCGCAGCATTTCCTTGACGGCGGTTTCCAGACCGACGCTCACCACGTGGCTCTGAAATGGACCGCGGCTGTGTCCGCAGCGGACCAGCCGCAGCATATTCACCTGTCGAACGTCATCGAAAAATCTTCCGCGTCCAGCACAAAGTTGCTGCTGCGACTGATCCCGCGCAGCGCGGGACACGGTCGCGCTCCGGTTCTCACATCGCGCGATAATCCTTCATCAAGGCCAGCATCTCGCGCACGGCCTTTCCCAACCCCACGCTCACCGCGCGGCTGATGACGCTGTGGCCGATGTTCAACTCCACCAGATGCGGCACGCGATGCAGCGCGGGCAGGTTCACGTAATTCAATCCGTGTCCGGCATTCACCTTCAAGCCGAGCGTATGCGCCTGCTTCGCGCCGACAATCAACCGTTCCAGCCCGGGAAACCTGGTGGGGCGAGCGTCCTCGCGAGCCGGCTCGTCGGTAGCCTCGCCCCACCGTTTGGCAAATTCTTCCGCGAACTGACCGGTGTGCAACTCAATGAACTGGCTGCCGGTGCGCGCGCTGGCTTCAATCTGCTTTTCATCCGGCGTGATGAACAGGCTCACTTCGATGCCCGCGTCATTCATTTTCTTGCGCGTGTCGGTAATGGCTTTTTCGTTCGCCACCACGTCGAGGCCGCCTTCGGTGGTCACTTCCAGCCGCCGTTCGGGCACGATGCAGACGATGTCCGGCTTCAATTTCAGCGCGATGCCGATGATTTCCGGCACCACGGCCATTTCCAAATTCAGCCGCGTCTTGACGATTTCGCGCAACTTCCAGACATCGCGGTCCTGGATGTGGCGACGGTCCTCGCGCAGGTGCGCGGTAATGCCGTGGGCGCCGGCGGCTTCGCAAAGCTGTGCGGCCTCGACAGGATCGGGTTCACCGAATCCGCGTCCACGATAGCGCGCCTCGCGCAGCGTCGCGACGTGATCAATGTTGACGCCGAGTTTGAGCATGTTAATGCGGCGGTGCCGGCGCAGCAGGTGATGTCGCGGGGGTTTGGACAGGTGGCTTGCCAGGAATTTTTGGGTGCGGACGCTTGAATTTCGGCGGCGGCATACGCAAATCGCAGCCCGGAAAATCCGGCGCTTCGAGCCAGTTCGCCAGCGCGGTGAGTTCAACCGCCGTGAGCCCACCGGGCGCTTGGCGCGTGAACGACAATTCATTCGGCGCGGTTTGCGTGACTTCGGTCACCGTGTTGCCCAGCGTCGGGCCGACGCGGTTGAGCCACCTGCCGGCGGCGGATTGCGCGTTGAGCTGTCTGTGCCGCGTAACCATAAGTGCGAGTTGCGTCAGGTTTGGCAATTGTTTCAGACGATCGGCGGTGATTTCCCAGTGGTAATAAACCAGGTTGGACTGGGCAAGCCGCATGGACAATTCCGGCGGCAGCGGTTTGCTTTTCGGACTGTTGGGGAACACTCCGGCAAATAAAAAGTCACCGGACGATTCATGCAAAGCCTCCAGGCTGGGAACAATGAACGGCAGGCCGACCCAGGAAATCCGATTGTTCGTCATTTCCATCGTGAGCGGCATCATGAAATGGCTCTGCCAGTTGGTGCTGGCGGACAACTTTTGTTCAAGCTCATTGAGGGCCTTCTTCCCGTCCGGCACTGGTACGGCGGCGAAAGTCTGGAGCGGCATCAGCGCCAGCGCCCAGATGAACCCCTGGTTCGGCACCGGTGAAATTTCATACGGCTGCGCCCAGTTTTGTTTTTCCAGCCACGGCGCGATGCCGCGCGCCGCGGTGAAGCTAATGAACGGCTGGTGAATCGTGTTCGCCGGCATCCGCCATTTTTCAAGTGTCAGCGCCAGCGGCTGCGGGAAAATCAGCCTGCCCTCCAGATGCAAATTGCCATCGAGTCCAACGGCCTGCCATCGGGTCTCCGGCAAATCAACCGCGCTCAACGATGGAAACCAGCGCGCCAAACGCGGCCAATCCAAATCCGCGCTCAACCAATTGTTTTTCTCCGCGGGCGCCGGGCGTTTTTCGGCCAGCACGCGCCGGACCAGTTCGTCATTCAACGGAAGTTTGTCCTGACCCCAGCCGAATACGACCCAATCGCCAACGCGGACGAAACGAATCAAATTGGGCGGACGATGTTTTTTCAACTCCCAGCCGTTCCGGATTTTTTCCACGGACATCACCGTCCACGCTTCGAGAACATTTCCAAAATTGGTCTGCCAAAGCTGCGCGCGGCCGGCATTCAGCCGGATTGCCAGCGCAAACTCCGGCGACCCGTTCGTCGCGTCGCGGATCTGCAAAAACCATTCCGCGCCCAACAAATCGTCGAGCAACGGCCGAAGCTGCCCGGTCCCGTCGTTGGCGCCGGAAGGTATTTTTTGTTTGAGCCAGTCATAAGGCGCGCGGGAAAGTTTGTTCAGTGTTTGTCCACGAAGCGCCTGCGCCTCGGGTGAACACCAAAGATTCGTGAACGCAACGGCATTGGTGTCGGCGGAAATCTGCTCGGCTCCCGCGAAATGAACTCGCGCAATCAGGTCTGGCGCCGGTGGCGACGCCTGGGTCACAACCGCAGCCATTATTGCCGCACAAAACAAAAATGTTAAAAACTTCTTCATAGAAGGGCCTTTCTGTGCCAAATACGCCACTGCTTGGCAAATCCAATCATATTGGAGCGCGGACGGTTTGTCCGCGAACCGTTGGAGTTCAAGCTCCAGCTTGTTCCCATGACCGACCGTTTTTTAAACTGGTCGCAACGCACGCTGGCGCTCGGCCTGCCGGGGGAAAACCAACCGCTGCGTTTGCTTTGGGCGATGACACTCGGCTGGCGAACCCCCTTGACCGCCGACATCGCCGAACCGTTTTTGCGCGCCGGCACAATACCCGCCGCCGCTTAATTCGGGTCGAGCAGGTGTCGCAGGGGACGCTCGACACGATTCTGGTGCACCCGCGCGAGGTGTTCAAATCGGCCATCGCCGCCCGCGCCGCCGCCATCGTCTTGGTGTTCACAACCATCCAAGCGGCGACCCGACGCCATCCGAGGCTGACATCAAGGTCACGCGCGATTTGATCCGGGCCGGGCAGCTCATGAAAATGGAGGTGCTCGACCACGTCATTCTCGGCCGGGCGACGGTTGACAGGCCGAAGGATTACACGTCGTTGCGGGAATTGGGGTATTTTTATCCATGACAGCACCGAGTCCATGAGGCGATTCCTCATTCGAGGAATCGTCCCTTTTTGTTTACCCTCAGCAGTCGGTTATTCGCCGAGTGAAAGAAGTTTTGCGAAAAATGACACTCACATGATAAGGTGAAGACGATGAACGTCTGGGAACTCAGTCCGGGTCACATTGAAAGCCTCCAGGGAGGAGACGGAGGGGCTTTTCGGGATTTCGTGAACCGTGTGATCCGTGCTCACATGGCTGTCTGTGGCATCCCAAGCTCTAGAATTGCCACCGATTCAAGGAACATGAAGGATGGGGGCGTTGATACCCAGGTTGACCAACATATCCGTTCCTATTCCGGTGACATAGCTGGCCAACGGTTGCGAGAGGCGGCTGTAGCAGCGCAATTTCTACAACATCCAATTGCAGCGATTCGCGAATGGGCGCGAGTCGAAAAAACAAGTTCTGAACACGAAGCTGCGCGCTGGCGTCAACAAGACGAAGAAACCTTCATCTAAGTCTTCCGTGTAACAACCAGCAATCGTCGGGAGCTCCCAGGCGCAACATTTCTCATTGCCCCGCGCGCTGAATCCGGTTTTGATTCGCCATGCTCAAACTCCGCCCGTTCTTCAAATACTGGCTGCCGGTGTTGATTTGGATGGCGCTGATTTTTTCAGCGTCGGGCGATTCGCATTCCTACGAACATTCCTCGCGCTTCGTCGAACCATTTTTGCACTGGCTGTTTCCGCAGATGTCGCAGGCACGGGTCGAAGCCATCCATCATTGCATCCGCAAATGCGGACATCTGACCGAATACGCCGTGCTCGCGCTGCTGCTCTGGCGCGCGGTGCGCCGGCCATTGAAAAATGATTCACGTCCATGGATCTGGCGCGAAGCACGTCTCGTGTTATTGATTGTCGCACTCTACGCCGCCAGCGATGAATTCCACCAACGATTCGTGCCGACGCGCACGGCGCAGGTGTCCGACGTGATCATTGACACCGTCGGTGGCGCGGCAAGTTTGATCGCACTTTGGATTATTGGCCGCTGGCGAAAACACTGGTAAGAACCTGCCATGAAACGTCCGTTCGTCGCCGTCGTTTCCTGTTACACTATCGGCCTGTTGCTCGCCGGAATTTTTCGACCGCCGCTCGTTGCGCTTTTTGGAATCGCCTTTGCCATTTTTGTCCTCGCCTGCCGCGCCGAAGCGTCTGCGCGAAGGCAGGTCCTCGTCCTCGAAAAACTTCGTCCCCTGTTGCTTTGGCTGCTCATTGCGTTTGCCGGCTGGACGAATCTCGCCAGCCGAACGGCCATGGTTTCACCCAACGACCTGCGCGCGTTGCTCGGCGACACCAACGCCATCGTGACTATGCGCGGGACTTTGATCGAAACACCGCACTTGCGCATTACCGAACGTGACGGCCAGCAAACCGAACGCTCGGTAGCACAAGTCCAGGTCACTGCGTTGTGCCGCGACGCAAACTGGCGACCGGCTGCCGGTTCAATTATCGTGACGACGCCCGGCACGCTCGCCGCCAGTTTTTTCGCCGGACAACCGGTTGAAGTCACCGGCGTCATCAGCCAGCCGGCGTCGCCTTTGGCCGGGGGACTTTTTGATTACCGTGATTATCTCCAAACGCGCGGAATTTTTTACCAGCTCAAAACCAGTTCCACGAACGACTGGCAACTGGGCGCGGCGCCGTTGATCAAACCACCGCTGACCGACCGTTTTTTGAATTGGTCGCAACGCACGCTCGCGCTCGGTCTGCCGGCGGAAGACCAGCCGCTGCGTTTGCTTTGGGCGATGACGCTCGGCTGGCGAACCGCACTGACGGCTGACATCAGCGAACCATTTTTGCGGGCGGGCACCATGCACCTCTTCGCGATTGACGGCCTGCGCATCGCGCTGATTTCCGGGATGCTCGTCGCGCTGTTGCGCCTGTTGCAGGTCTCGCGGGCGTGGTGCGGCGTGGTGGCAATTCCGGCCATCTGGTTTTACACCGCCGCGACCGGCTGGGAATCCTCCGCCATTCGCGCGTCGGTGATGATGACCGTCGTCCTCGGCGGCTGGGCGTTGAAACGGCCGGGCGACACGGTCAACTCGCTCGCCGCCGCCGCGTTCATTATTTTGCTGTGGGAACCGCGGCAGCTTTTTGAAGCCAGCTTTCAACTTTCTTTTTTCGTCGTGCTCGTCATCGCGCTGATGCTGCCACCGCTGAATAAAATTTCCGACCGGCTCCTGCGGCCGGATCCATTGCTCCCAAGTGAATTGCTCCCGCGCTGGCGGCGCGCGCTCCTCGCGACGCTCCGAATGTTGTCGCGTTATTTTGCGCTCTCGTTCGCGGCCTGGGTCGGCTCGATTCCGCTGTCGGCAAAGTATTTTCACCTGTTCAGCCCCGTTTCAACGCCGGCGAACATCGTTGCCGTGCCGCTCGGCACGCTCGCGCTGATGAGCAATCTGGGCAGCCTCGTCTGTGGCACGTGGTTCCCGTGGGCGACGGAATTGTTCAATCACAGCGCGTGGTTTTTCATGTCGGCGATGACGGCGGTGAGCGAATTTGCGACCAAAATTCCCGGCGCATTTTTCTACGTGCCCGCGCCATCCTGGCTGGAAATCGGCATTTACTACGCCGTGCTGGTCGGCGCCTTGAGCGGCTGGCTGTTCGCGCCGAAACAAAGAATTTGGAGCGCGACGGCACTGGTTTTGATTGTCATCGGTTTTGCCTGGCACTGGCAAACGACCCGCGGCGAAACCAGATTGACCGTCCTGCCGCTCAATGGCGGTCACGCGGTTTTTGTGGATGCCGCCGGACGAAAAAACGACTGGCTCGTGAATTGTGGCGATGAAAATGCCGTGAACTTCACCCTCAAACCGTTTCTCCGTGCGCAAGGCGTGAACCGCGTTCAAAGACTCGTGCTGACACATGGTGATTTGCGAAGCTGCGGCGGCGCGGAATCGCTCAATGAACTTTTTGGCATCGGTGAAATTTACACCAGCCCGGCGCGTTTTCGCTCGATGGCGTATCGCGAAATCATTGCGGAATTCGAAAAACAACCCCGGCGACACCGAATCATCAGTCGCGGCGGCGCTGCCGGATGCTGGCAGGTTTTCGCTCCCGACGCCGCGGATAATTTTGAGCACGCTGACGACGCATCGCTGGTGCTGTTGGGTGATTTTTACGGCGCGCGCGTGCTCCTGTTGTCCGATCTGGGCCGCGAAGGACAAAGCGCCCTGCTCTCACGCACGAACCAGCTGCGCGCGGACATGGTGATTGCCGGTTTGCCCGACGAAGGCGAACCGCTTTGCGATGCGCTGCTCGAGGCGGCACAGCCCAAAGTCATTGTCATTGCCGACTCAGAATTTCCGGCGACCCGCCGGGCCGGCCCAAAACTGTGCGCCCGATTGGAGCAAAGGGGGATTCCGGTGGTTTACACGCGCACGGCGGGCGCGGTGACAATTCTGTTGCGGCCGGATGGTTGGGAAATGCGCACCATGGAAGGGCAAAAGATGTCAAATAGAACCGCGACCGGGAATTGAGGCGGATCCCTACCACCGCTGCCACCACCACAACGGCTGAAAGCGTGGCCTCAAAAATCGGCCGCTTCGACGGAAGATGTTTTTGGGTCAAGCGTCAGGCTTCGCAACGATTCTGCCCGTGCCATCACGCAAAATGTTGCCGTCAAATCTGCCGATTATTTTGCCCGTTCTGTTTCTGATACCTGCCAGCGTCTGCATTTTTGCCTACGGATTGAGCAGTATTATTGGCGGCGGTGGATTCGTTGTTGGTGGATATATTGGCGTTGGTGGAAGAGGAAATATTGGCAGCGGGCTGTTCGTTGCCGGGATGCCGGGGAATGGGGATAAAATACCCTGCCACTTAATTGAGCCGGTCACTTTGCCTTTTACGACGGTCCATTTGTCATTAAATGTGCCGTCGCCGGTGACTGGCGCCTGTTCGCTCCTGATGTCATACACGGTGATTTTGTTGGTGGTATTGCCCGTATTTAAATTGAACTCGGTTGTATTATTGAACTCGGTTGTGTTGAGACCATCAAAATAAAGGTCTGTGTTGGTGATTCCATTCTGTTCATCGAAGAGATGAAAGAAAATTTTCCCCAAGCTACTGCCACTATTACTGATTCTACCGCTGCCACTACTGAAACCAATTTCCGCTCCAATTCCGTTCGTCAAGACAAACACATTTCCCTCGGCCTCTTGTTCAGACCTTAAAACAGTGAAGTCGGAATCCATGCTAAAGAACACAACGTTGGTCTCGCCGACATTTATTCCCGTGCTGACGTTAAAAACGGGGTTTGTGCCGGTGTTGTCCACAACAAAAATGTCACTATTGGCCAGTACCAGTTGTGCGCCATCAGGCCAGTTTGTGTCAAAGGCCGTCGCCAAATAGTCCAAGAGGTCCTTGTTGGTAATTTTTGAGGTCTTGATGGTGGATATAATAGAGAGGTTGGAAGATGTTTCGGAGATTTCAGTTCCCTGCTGTATGGCAGTAAGGCTGAAGTTGAGCTTTTCAAATGGTCCGGAAAGCCCTGCTTTGGCGTTGGAAGCCCACACCGCAAGCAAAGAAACGAGGGCCATTGAAACCAGCTTGTTCGATTTCATATTTTCCTCTTTTTGAAGATTGAAGCATTTCATTTGAGGATTTTCTGACTCGTTCTAAAGAACTGAGTTTATGCTGAAAGTTAATACATGGTGAAGGGCTGTGCTGTCAAGCTTAATCACGATGCAATATCGTTTTCACCGCCGGGTCAAGGGGTTGCCTGCGGTGACAATCCTGTTGCGTCCGGACGGCTGGGATTTATGCACGATGGCCGGGCAAA
>JBKQOA010000054.1:0-38515 GCA_052145735.1 Limisphaerales bacterium | reverse complement strand
CCCGGATGATAACCAACCCCCGTCAAGTCTTCGATGAGCGACGCGACGCGTGGCAAAGTCCAGAGGGCCGTCTTGTAACCGTAAGCTGCGGGACCCGTCAACAACGCCTGGGTGACCTGCTGGGTTTTGCATGCTGACGCTTTTGGAGGAGGCGGCCAAGGCAGCGAATATTGAAACCCGAGTGGTCGCGCTCAGCCGCGAACCGTGGGGCACAGGAGAACCCGGTGAGACCCCGTTTTCGACCCGCAAACCGGAAAGAGTGATCAACGGCCTGAACGACCGGCTGACCCGTGCACGGAAAATTTTTGTTGATAGCGGCAAGGCGGAATATGACCTCCTCGCCAAGGGCATTTGTAGTGATGTGCGGATTCTTGTGGAGCGAATGGTTGAAGACACGCTCTTGAATGAAGTCGTTCGCCGATTCCGGCGTGCCGTGCGCACACAGAATAAAATCGCGGGCCTGGCAAAGATTAAACCTGAGGATTGCCAGATGATTGATGATCTGATGACAAAATATTCTCGTTACGAACATTCCCAGCCTAATGAAGCGCCCGTTCCACTGCCTGAACCGGATGACATCGCCGCCGATTTGACGCGGTTGCAAACGTGGTTGAAAGAGTTTTCGGAACGGAAGATTCCGCAATCATTGCCAGCCAAATGATGAGTTCTATTTATCAGAACCTATGAAAGATGACGGAAATTTCCCAAAACTACCGTGCGCCACGCGCCGCACAAACATCCCGCAGGCGCGGGACGTGGAGGAGTTTTGCCGTCTTCTCCATGAATGGGCGGGCACCCGTGAGATCGCTCTGGCCAACGCCGGAAAGCTTTCCTAAATTGAGGCAAATCATCATGAAGACTGCAATCCTAGCGGCTACACTTCTGGCTGGTCTTGCAGCCATGGCCCAGACAAACCAGCCGGTGGTGGAGGATTTTAAGCCATCGACCTTGAACCAGCCCGGCCAGCAGTACCCCCAGGTCAACTCCCAACGCTACGCGCGATTCCGCATTCTGGCGCCCGAAGCCCAAAGCGTCAAAGTGGGCCTTGGACGCGGGGGCACCACCCTCGCGAAAGCCGATGATGGTTCCTGGATGGGCACCACGGCAGCACCGCTGGATGAAGGCTTCCATTACTACCACCTCACGGTTGATGGAGGAACATTTAATGATCCCGGCACTTTGAACTTTTACGGCTCAACTCGTTGGGAAAGCGGCATTGAAGTCCCCGCTCATGATCAGGACTTCTACGCCCTCAAAGACGTTCCCCACGGCCGAGTGCAGCAAGTCTTCTTCCCTTCGAAGTTCACCAACAGCATAATCGCGCGACCCGCCTACGTTTATACGCCGCCGGACTATGACAAGGACACAACAAAACGCTACCCGGTGCTGTATCTGCAGCATGGCTGGGGTGAAAATGAATATGCCTGGTGGAATCAGGGCCGCGCCAATCTGATCATGGACAATCTGATCGCAGAAGGTAAAACCAAGCCCTTCATTATCGTGATGACCTACGGTTTGACCAACGAAGGTCCTGGCCCCGGTGGACGCCGGGGTGGCCGCGGGCCGGGTGCACCGGGCGGTGGCGCGATTACGAATGCGACCTCTGCCGACGAGACAACCAACGCCCCTGCCCGCGGGTCTGGCGGGTTTGGCGGACCGGGCGGTGGTGGTTTCAACCCATTCACGGGAGCAGCCGCAGCATTTGAGAAAGTTCTCGTCGGCGAACTGGTTCCGTATATCGACGCCAATTTTCGCACGTTGTCCGATCAGCCCCATCGTGGCATGGCCGGTCTGTCCATGGGCGGAATGGAAACCAGGATCATCACTCTGAAGAATCTCGACAAATTTTCACACATCGGCCTCTTCAGCGGAGGCGTCATCACCACGAACGATGTCAACCACACGCCCGGTTTCAGGGAGAAAGTCAAAGTCGTGTTCTGCAGTTGCGGCAGCCGCGAGAACCCGGGCAATATAAAGGCAAATCACGAAGCCCTCGACAGCATAGGCATCAAGAACACCGCGTATGTATCGCCGGACACAGCTCACGAGTTCCTGACTTGGCGACGCAGCTTGCGCGAATTCGCGCCCTTGTTGTTCCAGTAACATGGCAGCCTGTAATTGTTATTTATGAGAACCATGACTCTTGTCGTTATTCTTGCGGCGGCTTTCCCCGCCCTGGCTCAAAACACCAACGCGCCGCAGGAACGCACCAACAACCGCATGGGCGAGCCGCGTGGATTTGGCGGGCCGATTGTATTGAATGCCGATGATGTGCCGGCCTTTCCCCCGCCGCCGGCCGGCTTTGATGTGAAGCGTGAAGGCATTCCGCACGGGCATTTGGAGATGATTGAATACGATTCGAAGACCGTCGGCACCAAGCGCAAGATGCAAGTTTACACGCCGCCCGGTTACACGCAGGACAAAAAGTATCCGGTGCTCTACCTGTTGCATGGCATTGGCGGGGACGAAACCGAGTGGGAACGTCTCTGCAAGCCCGACATCATTCTCGATAACCTCATCGCCGACGGCAAAGCCGTGCCGATGATCATCGTGATGCCCAACGGCCGCGCGCAGAAGAACGACCGCGCCCAGGGAAATATTTTCGCCGCCGCGCCCGCCTTTGCGGCCTTCGAGCACGACCTGCTGGATGACGTCATCCCCGCGATTGAGTCGCGCTACAGCACTGACACGAACCGGGAAAATCGCGCTCTGGCCGGACTTTCCATGGGCGGCGGGCAATCGTTGAACTTTGGACTCGCGCACCTTGACCAATTTGCATGGATCGGCGCTTTTTCCGCTGCGCCCAACACCAGGCCACCGGCGGAACTTCTTCCCCAACCCGAGGCGGCGAAGCACTTGAAGCTGCTCTGGCTTTCCGTCGGCAACAAGGACGGCCTCATCCGCATCAGTCAGGGAGTCCACGCCTGGCTTAAGACCAACGACGTCCCGCACGTCTGGCACGTGGATGGCCATGCCCACGATGCGCAGGAATGGCGACAAGCGTTGTATTACTTCGCGCAGAAACTTTTCAAGTGACCGCCGAGACCAAAGCCGGAATGTTGCTCGTTTATCCGGTTTGACCCGAAATAATTGCCAAAAGAATTGGCCGGGCTGGAATGGCCGGCGTCTTACTTGAACAAGGAGGCGGAATCGGCATAGACCTGGGCGACCTGCTCCATGGACGGCCGGCGGTCGGGATTTTTTTCCAGGCACGCCAAGATGATGACCGCGGTGTTGCGGAGCAGATTGTGTCCCGGTTTCAGCGGGGAAGGCGGCGTTCCCTCCCGGATCGCCTGCCCGATTTGCGCCACGGTGCCGTCGAACGGGTATTTTCCCGTGCAGGCATGATAGGCAGTGACGCCAAAGGCGAAAACATCGCCCTTGAAACCTTTCGTGAAATCCCCCTCCCACTTCTCCGGGGCCGAGTATTGGGCCGTGCCCGCCGGATTTTGTTTCTTGTCCGTGATGAAGGGGGGCAGATTCCCCTCGAAGAACGAGTGCGAAAAATCAATCAGCCGCGTTTCGCCGGGCGCGGCCATGGGCACCAGCACGTTCCGGCTCTTCAAATCGTTGTGGACGATGGGCCGCCCGCAGAAGATGCCCGCGTGCATGTCCGCCACCGTTTCGGCCACGCTTTGCAGGAGGCGATGCGTCCGGCCCGGATCCGCGAGCGTGATGCCCTGGCGCACCAGGTCATCCAGCGTATCGCCCTCGATGTATTCCAGAAACAGCCGGTGCGTGGCGGCGTCATAGGCCAGTTTGCGCCGGATGCGCGGGTGGGTCACCTCGCCCAGCACATAGGCCTCGTTGGCGATGAAAACCTCGTCCCAGAAATGCGCCGGCTCCTTCAGCAGGACGGGGTAGGATTGCCGCTCAAATTCCACGCGGGCCAGCTTGGACACGCGGGACTGGACCGCCAGAGGCTTCCGTTTTTTGATGGCTCGAATTGTCATGTTCATTCAACGCCGGCCGGGCAGAGCAGTGGCAGAAACCCTTTTGGCCGTCAAGCGATGAATCCCTTGCGCCGCCGCGGTTTACGCGAAGGCGTGAATCGAATAGAATCCCGCCCGATGGCAATTCCTGAGACAACTTCGGCCGAAGCGTTCGAACGCTATGTGGGCGGGAAATGTCTGGTGGCTTGTCGCGGGGAAGCCTGGCGGGACATCAAAGCCTGGATCATCGCCCCGCCGCGTAATGTCGATTTGGTATCGCTTCCCTCCGTCAGCGAGCCGTTCCTCGCCTGGAGCGTTTCGGGTGAAGCCGAGTTTCAGGAACGGGAAGGCAACCGGCCGTGGGTCACGCACCGGATTAAAAAGGGGTCTTTCTTTCTCACCTCGGGTGGCGCGCCCTATGATTGCCGCTGGAAGGCGGTGGGTTCCGAGCCGTTTGAATCCATGGCGGTGTTCATCGCGATTCCGCTCCTGCAACGCGCACTGGAGGAAGTTTTCGGCGACGACGCGCCGCGCGCCCGTTTGCGCGACCTTTCCGCGTTCCACGACCCGGCGCTGAATTCCCTGATGGAGCGCGTGCATGAGGAACTGTTGCGCCGGCACGCCAGCGCCCTGTTCCTGCAAGGCATCGCGCAGGCCATCGCCATCCATCTGGCGCGGAACTATGCCGGGACGGACGGCGAATCGCACCGCGGCAGTCCGTCGCTGCCCGGCTACAAGCTGCGGCAGATCACGGACTGGATGGCGGAACACGTCGCCGAGGAGTTCAACCTGGACCGGCTGGCGGCGCAGGCCGGCTTGAGCAAGTTTTACTTCAACCGCCTGTTCAAGAGCGCGCTGGGCATGTCGCCGTCGCGCTACCACATCCGCCTGCGGATGGACGAGGCGCGCCGGCTGCTGCGCGAAACGAAGCGGAGCGTGGTGGAAATCGCGCTGGACGTGGGCTACGCCAATCCCAGCCATTTTGCGCAACTCTTCCGCCGGGAAACCGGTCTGGCCCCGAGCGATTACCGCCGGCAAAGATGAACCGCCAGCGGCGGTGGCCAATCTTTTCAACCTAAACGCGCGGCGCGCGAAGATTCGGTTCTCGGGTGAAAACAAGGGATATTGGAAAACACGGAGGAACCATGATTGAGTGCATAAATATAGCAAATTTACTCAACACAATCTGCTGTCCGGCGAGAGTCGTAATCATGCGAATTAACTATTGCCACCTGATTAAAATTGGGATATAACAGTTGTGTAAGACTCCAGATATTCTTATGAAGCGATATCTTTTTTTCGTGGGATGGTTGTTGTTCATTACCGCAAACGCAAGTGGGCAGGTTACCAATGCCTTGCCGGGCCGTTCAATCATCAAACTGCTCCCTGATTATGTGCACCCGCGGGTGCTTGCGCTGAATCAAGCCAACGGTTCCGTTCCCGGCACATTGCTGGCGCTAAACCCCACCAATGGTGCAATCATTAACGAAATTTCGGTCAATCTTAATCCAACGGATATGGCGGTCACCCCCGCTGGCGATGCGCTGTTTGTCGTCAACGCAGGCAGCCGCACCATTTCCAAAATAGACCTAAATGTGTTTTCTGTCGTGTCAGAGAAAGCCATATCCACCCCCAATACCTACAGCCTTTCCAATCCGCTCTATGTGGTGGCCGGTCAATCAAACCAGCTTTACTACACTGACGGAGCCTGGGGCCCGGAGATCTACGCTTTTGATTACAATGCCGGGACAGCCACGCTGGTCCTCAACACCGGCGGCAATCAGAGTGACGGTGCGGGCGGAATGGCGCTGACGAGATCTGGAAATACCCTTTACACATGGGCCCAGTATGGCTGGGGAGCGGGCAACGTAAATTCCTGGGTGACGCGAAATGACGTGTCCAACTTTGGAACCCTGACTCCGCTCGAACAATCTTTCACCTCCTGGCGCCGTGATCCGCTAAACACCCCGATATTTCTGGATGCTGCCGAGCGTTGGGTATTCAACAAAGAACAGATGTTCGCTTCGACGAATGTATCGGTCCTCTTGAATCAGTTTTCCGACAATATCTATGGTATTTCTTTAGATGGAACCATCGCCTTCGGCCCCACGGAGGTCTTCAACACCCAGACGGCAGCAACATTGACCAACCTGCCGTTTTCAACCACGGTTCAAACGCTGTCGGGCGACCAGAAGAAACTATTCCGCTATAACAGCGCAATCACCAGCGTGGTGATTTACGACATGGCCAGCATCGCTTCGGTGAGTGGCCCCGTCATTCTGCCCACGCCGGCTGATGGTTCGGTGATTAGCCCGCCCCTGACAAACCTGGCTTGGACCGTTTCCCCCGTGGCTCTGGCGTATGATGTCTATTTTGGCACCAATCAAGCCCAAGTTGCCGGAGCAACTCAGAGTTCAATGCAATATCTGGGACGCGTGAGCATCCCTGGACAGAACTTGTCACAGACTCTTTCACCGGGAGCAACTTATTTCTGGCGGGTGGATGTCATTGGCTTCAACTCCACCAACACCGGCAGCGTTTGGTCGTTCACGGTTTCGGCACTTTTCATCAATCCCTCGCAAGTCAACTTGAGCGCGATTGCAGGATTCAACCCGGTTTCCCAGGCGTTGAGTATCACAAGCTCTTTGCCAGCGACAGCTTGGTCAGCAGCAGTCACGAGTGGCAACTGGGTGACACTGAGTCCGGCCAGCGGCACGACGCCGACAAACGCGACCATCGCCTTTAACACCTCTACGTTTGCGGCGGGAATATACACCAATAATATCGAATTCACCTCCGCAGGAATTAAATACGAGCTTCCGATAACGATGACTATTTACCCGTTGAACATCGTGAAGATGGCGGCGGACCGGCAGCGACCTTACATTTATGCACTCCAAGCACCACCGCTTTCCGGGCAAAATGGATTGCTGCTTTTCATCAACACGACCAATGGAAACATTGACAAGGCCCTGACTATTGGCCTGAACCCGGTTGATCTTTCCATCAATTATTTCGAGGGCAGGCTTTACATCGCCAGTTGGGGGGAAACGTGGACTTATGTCGTGGATTTGAATGCGCAAACCCTGCTGCCTTCGTTGAATCTGGGAACGGACATCTATAAAGTTAACGCAGGGGTGGCAGGGAAAATTATTACTGAAGGGGAAGATCAGTGGATTGCGGTCAACCTTGTCAACACGGCTGATGGAACGATTGCCGGCAGTTTTCCATATCCCGAGCGGGAGGGTGACGGCGAATGCGACCCGTCAGGGATTTTCTACTATCATTGTGACAACAACATTTCCGATGCTTACCTCCATAAATTTATCGTGACCAATAATACTCCGGTGGAAATTGCCGGCAGCCCCCAGCACCCTTATGGCACGCGCAATTTGGTAATGTCCGCCGATGGCAGCCGGTTGTTCTGGAACAGTTACATCTATGACACCAATCTCACGGAATATGGCACGCTGGGCGCGGAAGTTTATTCCTGCTCCACCAACGGTTCGGTTGCTTTTGGCGGCAGCCAGGCATTTGACACCACCACGCGGCAGGCAATTTACAATTTGCCGGCCTCCACCACCGTGTCCGTAGTTGACGGCAGGAACCAGCGCTTCTGGTATTTCAACAGCGCCAACGCCACGCTGGGCAGTGTACCCATGAGGGTGGTTGAATCGCCCACCATCACCCAGCAGCCGGCGGCGAACACGTCATTGACTGCCGGTGGCTCAATTTATCTCACCGTCACGGCGATGGGCTTGGCGCCACTTTCCTATCAGTGGACGCTGTCGGGAACCAATCTTCCGGGCAATACCAATTACTTTTTTTCGATAAACAACATCTTGCCGCCGCAGCAAGGCAATTATCAGGTGATCGTGGCCAATGCATTTGGTTCCGTTACCAGCACTGTGGCACAAGTGACCGTGCTGGTGCCGCCAACCATCACCAGCCAGAGCGCCAGCACCAATGTGGCTGCCGGACAAGCGTTGAACTTGTTCGTCAATGCCTCCGGTTCTTCACCGTTTACCTACAGCTGGCTGTTTGAAAATTCCACGATTGCCGGCGCAACCGGCCCCAACCTCACCATCACCAACGTGCAATCCGCCAACGAAGGAATTTATCGCGCGGTGGTGGCAAACTCAGTTGGGACCATCACCGGAGCCGTGATTTCGGTCCGCATTACGCCTTCCGCCCCCATTATTCTGAATAACCCCGCATCGCTGACCTTGCCCGCATCATCCAATGCCACTTTTAGCGTCACTGCGGTCGGAAGCCAACCGCTGGGTTACCAGTGGTATTTCAACAGCAATCTCATCGCCAGTGCAAACAGTGCGCAATACACAATTAGCGGCATTCAATCCGGCAACAGCGGCAGCTATCAAGTGGTCGTATCCAACTCGCTCGGCTCGGTGACGAGCGCCGTCGCGACACTCACTGTCACGCCGCTCGCGCCCTATTTTGTCCTGATTCCCATCGGCGCATCGGTCAGCGCCGGTTCCAGCCACACGTTCACTGGATTGGCGAACGGCTCACAGCCCATCAGTTACCAATGGCAGCATGCTGGCACCAATCTTCCGGGAGCAACGCTGCCTTCACTCTCACTCAATAATCTCGGCCTGAATGACAGTGGCGCTTACACGCTGCTTGCGTCCAATGTCGTCAACGTTTCGACCAGCCCCGTGGCGCAACTGACCGTTTATCAAAACCCGACCATCCTCCAGCCGCTGACAAACCGGGTGGTGGATGTCAACAACACGGTGACGCTCGCCGTGTCTGCGCTCGGCAGCCCGACGCTCACTTATTCGTGGCAATTAAATGGAGTGCCGGTTGCCGGCTCAACTTCGAGCCTGACCATCAGCAACATTTTGCTTTCCCAGTCCGGTTACTATAGCGTCACGGTCACCAATCAATTCGGCTCGGCTTCTTCAACCGGATGCGTCAGCGTGTTCGGCCCGCAGTCGTCGGTGGTTTCATGGGGGGACAATTCCGGAGGCCAGACCACTGTTCCTGGCAATCTTGCCAGCGTGATTGCGGTCTCGGGCGGCGATTATCACAGCTTGGCCCTCCGCCACGATGGCACTTTGATTGCTTGGGGTTATAATGGCGATGGACAGACAACTGTCCCGACCAACCTGCTTCGTTTTGTCAGTATCGCTTCTGGTGCCTCTCACAACCTGGCGATCACAGAAAACGGCTCATTGGCGGCGTGGGGACGCAATGATTATGGCCAGATCAATATCCCGTCCACCGCCATGAATAATGTCCTCGCGGTGGCCGCAGGCGATGCTCACAGCCTGGCATTGCTCGGTTCCGGCAAGGTTGTGGCTTGGGGCGACAATTCGTTTGGCCAGACTGCCATTCCGCAGGGATTGACCAGGGCCACCGCCATTGCCGCTGGTCGCTTGGATTGCCTCGCTTTGACCACCAACGGAACGGTGGTTGGTTGGGGATTCAATGCCTATGGACAAACCACTCCGCCAGCAGGCTTGTCCAATGTCATCGCCATCGCTGCCGGTTATCTGCATAGTGCCGCTCTCTGTTCCAATGGCACCGTGTTTGTCTGGGGTGACAACACTTACGGGCAGACCAATGTGCTGGCGGGACTGACCAATGTGATCGCCATTGCCGCCGGAGATTTTGATACGCTCGCACTTCGCCGCGACGGAACGGTCGTCGGTTGGGGTGATGATTCGTATGGACAAATCAGTGTGCCGGCAACCGTGATGAATGCCGTTGCCGTCGCCTCCGGCAACTATCACGGGCTGGCCCTGATTCCCATTACCGCCTCCCTCCAGGCACAGATGACGAAAGCGGGGTTGATAATCCAGTGGCTCGGCACGGGTGTTTTACAGTGGGCGCCTTCACCATTGGGCCCATTTACTGACATGCCAGTTCAAGGGAATTGCATCACCAACACCGATATGTCTGCGTCGGCAAAATATTTCCGCGTCAGGTATTAACCAGATTCTTGCCCGCATCGCACTTTATCCGGCCACTGAATGCGGTTTGTCGGTTGCTCTGCAAGACGAAGCGGAGCGTGGTGGAAATTGCGCTGGACGTGGGCTACGCCAATCCCAGCCATTTCGCGCAACTCTTCTGCCGGGAAACCGGCCTGTCCCCGAGCGATTACCGCCGGCAAAGGTGATTCCCTTCACCCCGTCCGCACTTTCGAGCAATCCCGCAACAGGTGGAGCAAGACCGCGGACGACAGCCGGGCGCAGATGCGTTATTCTCCTTTCAACATTTAACAACCGGAAAGGATTCAATTATGCAAAAGCGCAAACTTGGAAAAAGCAATCTGGAAGTCTCGGCGGTCGGGTTGGGCTGCATGGGAATGAGCTTTTCCTACGGTGCCCCCAAAGACAAGCAGGAGATGACCGCTCTTCTTCGGGCCGCCGTGGAACGTGGCGTCACGTTCTTCGACACTGCCGAAGTCTATGGCCCGTTCACCAATGAAGAACTCGTTGGCGAAGCGCTCGCGCCGTTCCGCAAGCAGGTGATCATTGCCACCAAGTTCGGCTTCGACCTCAGCGGCAGCGACCATCGGCCGGGTGCGGCGGGTCTGAACAGCCGGCCAGAGCACATCAAGCAAGCCGTCGAAGGCTCGCTCAAGCGGCTCAAGGTCGGTACGATTGATTTGCTCTATCAGCATCGGGTTGATCCGAACGTGCCGATTGAAGACGTGGCGGGAGCGGTGAAGAAACTGATTCAGCAAGGCAAGGTGAAGCATTTTGGATTGTCCGAAGCAGGCGTGAAAACCATCCGACGCGCCCACGCCGTTCAGCCGCTCACGGCCCTCCAGAGCGAATACTCGCTGTGGACGAGAACCCCGGAGAAGGAAGTGATACCGACCCTCGAAGAACTCGGCATCGGCTTCGTTCCCTACAGCCCGTTGGGCAAGGGCTTCCTCACGGGGAAGATTGACGAAAACGCAAAGTTTGACAGCTCCGATTTTCGCAGCACACTCCCGCGCTTTACGCCGCAGGCGCTCAAGGCGAACCAAGCGCTGATTGAACTGCTCGGCCAGATCGCCAAAAAGAAAAACGCGACACCGGCGCAGATCGCGCTGGCGTGGTTGCTGGCCCAGAAGCCGTGGATTGTTCCCATCCCCGGCACGACGAAGCTGCATCGCCTGGACGAGAACATCGGAGCAGTTGCCGTCGAACTGACGCCGGACGATCTTCGCGAAATCGAAAGCGCGGCTTCAAAGATCACGGTGCATGGCGCCCGGTATCCTGAAAGGCTGGAGCAATTGACCGGTCGTTAAGCAAAACAAACGATTAGAGAATTCTGTAGAACGTGTAGTGTCGAGGCTGTGCCTCGATTTTCCCGCCACGAAAAACTGCGTTTCCGGCTACAGGCCGGACACTACACCTTTCGGCGAGTGCGTTTTGCAGAGGTCTCGGTTATTGTATAAAATAAAGGAATTAAATATGGAAATCAAACGAAGCGGCTCACAGCCATCAAACAAAGGACCGGCCGACTGGTTTACCGGCACGGTGCGCATTGACTCGCCGTTCAAGGGAAGCGATCCCGCGCGGGTGACCGGCGCAATCGTCACGTTTGAACCCGGTGCTCGAACGGCGTGGCACACCCATCCGCTGGGGCAGACACTGATCGTGACGGCCGGCTGCGGACGCGTGCAGCGCTGGGGCGGCCAAATTGAAGAAATCCGTCCGGGCGACGTGATCTGGTTCCCACCGGGAGAAAAACACTGGCACGGCGCGGCACCAACCACGGCCGTGACCCACATCGCCATTCAGGAACAGTTCGACGGCAAAGTGGTTGACTGGATGGAAAAGGTCAGCGACGAACAATACCAAACCTGATCGCGAATCATTCGCCAAACGTCCAAAAGTTTGGGCGGGCAGCGCCACCCTACTGGAATTTTGACTTTGGCAGGGCAGGGCGCCTCCGTCAAGCTGACCATCCTGCACGAGTTGGACAAATCCGGCTCAAAGCTGCTGCAAACCGTTTCGGGCGGCGGGCCGCTGGTGCTGGCAAGCCTCAAGAGTCTGATTGAGACCGGCGAACCGCTGGAAGCGACACCCGTTGGGTGGCCTGCTGAAGTGGCTGGTTAATCAACCGGACAATTGTTTGCGCGAAGTAACATTTCCGTTTGGTGGTGCGTCTTTTAAGGCATGAAGAGAGGGTTATCTGTTGCTTCGGGCTTGATGGCAGGGGGGTTGTCGCTGGTTCTGGCCGCGGCCGCGGAAGTCCGCGCGAACGGTTACGATCCACTGGCGGTTGACCCGGCGTTCCACGCGTCGCACGTGGACCTGACCATTCATGACGCGGCGCGTGACCGCGACATTCCGGTGCGCGTTTATCTGCCCACGAACACCACGCCGGAGCCGGTAATTTTGTTCAGCCACGGCCTGGGTGGTTCCCGGTCGGGCAGCGCCTTTCTTGGCGAGCACTGGGCGGCGCGCGGTTATGTGGCGGTGTTTCTCCAGCATCCTGGCAGCGACGACTCGGTCTGGAAGAACGAGCCTGGGCCACAGCGGATGCGGGCGATGAGGCAGGCGGCTTCTCCGGATAACTTTCTGTTGCGCGTGCACGACGTTCCCGCCGTGCTGGACCAGCTCGAAATCTGGAACACAAACAAGACCAATCCGCTCGCCGGCCGGTTGGACCTGAAGAATGTCGGGATGTCCGGTCATTCGTTTGGCGCGGTGACGACGGAGGCAGTGAGCGGCGAAACCCTGCCGATCGGCGGTCAAACGTTCACCGACCTGCGCATCCGCGCGGCCGTGGCGTTCAGTCCCGGCAGCCCGAAGACCGGCAACGCGGCAAAGGCGTTTGGCTCGGTGAAGATTCCCTGGATGCTCATGACCGGCACCAAGGACGTCGCGCCCATTGGCGACCAGGATGTGGCGTCGCGCCTGGCCGTGTATCCGGCGCTCCACGGCGCGCCGAAAGATGAGGTGGTGCTTTTCAATGCGGAGCATTCCGTTTTCACCGACCGGGCGTTGCCGGGTGACCACGAGCCGCGGAATCCGAACCATCATCGCGTGATTCTCGCGTTGTCCACGGCGTTCTGGGACGCGTATCTGCGCGGCGATGCCGGGGCGCTCGCGTGGCTGAACGGCCCCGGTCCGCGTTCGGTCATGGAACCGGCCGACCACTGGCAATTTTCCACCCGGTGATGATTCCGCCTTAATTGGCGCGGATACGGTAGAAGGCGTCACCGCGGTTCGTTGCAGGATTGTCCTGGAGAAGGGTGGAGAATCCAGCCGTCTGAAAAGATTGGATCGTCTGCCAGTTATTTGAAGTCAGGTTGCTGGATTTTTGCAGCAAGTAGGAAAGGCCCGGCGTCAGATTGGACACGGTCAGCGACAGATGATCCGGAAAAAGCGAGGTGGGACCAAAGAATGGTGACACGAAGGTCGGCTGATCCCTTTGGAGGATGATGCCGTCCATGGGCTGCAGTCGCACGGTGGCGGCCGGTTGACCGTTGTTGTACCGGGACTGGGAAAACACATGCAAGGCGTCGGCGACGCAGATGCCTTGCGGGGCGGTGAGCCGGACGTAGGTCGCATTGGTCGCGAAGAGTTGCACGTTGGCGAGGTCATGCCATTGGTCGCCGCTGGTGGTTTGATCGGCGTTGGTTGA
The DNA here is from genome assembly GCA_052145735.1 of Limisphaerales bacterium. Classification (GTDB taxonomy): domain Bacteria; phylum Verrucomicrobiota; class Verrucomicrobiia; order Limisphaerales; family UBA11358; genus UBA11358. Next base: position 24,968 of record JBKQOA010000054.1, on the reverse strand, counting down.
AGCCACGACGATTCCGCCTGAAACGACTTGAAAGCTGGCCTGGCTGGTCCAGTTGCTGGCCTGAGGCGCCGCCGGCCACCAGGCGGAGATGGTGTAAGTGTCGTCCGCCGGGATGGCCAGTTGCCAGTTGGCCTCGCCGCCAGGGGCCAATTCCGGGTGCGACGAACCCGCCCAACTGTGATAGTACGGGCCGACGACTGTCTCGTACCCGCTGTCATAAACGACATTGGTCCAGGTGCCGATGGTGGAGAACGCCGGGTCCAAGTCGTCAATAATCCATTCGTACATGGGGGCCTGTGAACCAGTCAGGCGGTGGAAGCCGGAGCCGACACTGACGTTCTGGACCTGGCGGGTGGCGTTGAGCAGCACGCTGCCGTAGTTGAAATCGCGCCGGTAGATTTGTGGCGGACTTGGAGTTAGATGGACATCGTCCAGCCAGACGGTGCCGGTGCTGGCACCCACGAAAAACTGAAGGCGGGCGTCGGACACGGTTGCGTTTGCGGTAAAGGAGACGGTGTATTGCTGCCAGTTGGTGGTGATCCAGACCAGCTGATAGAGCCCGTAGTTGTCCCAATTCGGGCTGCCTTTTTGCGAGCAGACTGTAATGTACCGGTTGGTATCCGCCCGGGCCCAAAAGGTGTCGTCATAGCTCACACCCTGGATGAGGGAACGGTTGTATTGCGCGAGTTCAATGTTCCAGTCGATGCCGGTGGTCTGGGAAACATCAATGCGGGCGCAGGCGTTGCCAACCGCCGCGTTGGCGGTCTGCTGCGAGAACACGGCGGTGCAGCCCGTGGCGGCATCCCCGCTCCACGAATCCGAAAGGGGATTCTCGAACCCGCCGTTCACGATGAGATTGGTGGCGGTGAGACCGGGCAGGGAGACGAGCTGCGCCGGGCCGAGGGGATAGCCGAGATTATAATCCAATTCGTCATACCACCAGTTGTTGCCGTGGAGAGTATCGCCAAATTCGTGGGCGAAAAAACCGTCATTCAGAAGCGTCAACGCCAGGCCGAAGCGGACGTAAGGATAGTAAGTGCGGGCAAACTCGAGCGTGGAAGGCGGGATGGCGGTCAGCGGCGAATAACCGTAGCCGTAGGAAATCTGCGCCATCGGCGAGGATTCAATCATGGTGTTGGGCGGCGGGACGGCAAGCCCCAACCAGTCGTTGTACATGGTGAGCAGCGTGGAAAACGCCATGCGCCCCTCCAGCACGTCGGAGGTGTGAAAACCGATGCTTCTGCCGTTGAACAATCCAAAAATGTCGGGGTCGTAAGTGTCCATGGTGTGGCCGCTGATTATGGCATTGGGCATGAGTTGCCGGAAGGTTTGCAGCTCGCGGAGCACGCCAGCCCTCCAGGCGGCATCGAGCGTCGCCGGATCATCGGGAATTCCATCCTCGTTGGCATCGATCTGCACCGGGTTGCCGTAAATGTCCGTTGTCAGCCACGATTGCGAGGTCATCACGTTGTCGAAGAACACGCCGTCGGCCATCAACCCGGTGCCGAGGACGGTCTGATACGCGAACTGCGCCTGGTAATCCGCCACGTATGATTTGGTCAAGTTGAGGCGATAGGAACCGGGCCAGACTTCGATGCGGTTTCCGTAAATGTCCTTCAAATAATAATCGTCAGGCAAACCGGTGTTCTCCACGGCGTTGATGGAGGTGAGAATCCGCAGATGGGGATTGAGCTGGCGCAGGGCGACGCACTGATCGGCGCTGGGCGTAGCTCCGAGCCAGAGGTCCACACGGGACATGTACGGCAGGCCATTGGTCAACCACAGCCACCAGCCCCACAGATTCCCCTTGCGCGGATATGGCGGGTTGGCCTCGGACAGCGCGCGGTATTGGAGATGCAACAGGTAATCGGGCTGCGCGGCGCAGCGCACATAGACATCGTTGACGGCATTGGGATCGGGATTGAGACTGTTGATAACCGTGCTCTGCAATTGCGAACCGGCGCCCGAATCAAACGCGGTCATCTGGGCGAAGGGCAGGGGCTGGGCCACGGCGTAAGCACAGGTGGTGTTGTCGGCGGTTTGCACGGTGAGGGAAACACTGGTGGCGCCGACCGGCAACAGAGTGCTCGGCGGCTGGGGATTGGTGATGGGAATCCCGCTCCAAGCGACCGCGCTGCTCTGACAGACGGCGCCGGTTTGAGTCACGCTGACGGGTGTGAATTCGTAGACGAGTTGTGCGCCGGTGGGGACATTCGTGGCGGCCAGCCAGACTTCGTTGGGCTGTGGAGCATCGGTCCGGCGGGCGCGCGCGGCGATCTCGGCCGCATCGGCCATCCGGCCGGAAATCCTCAGTTCATCAATCAGGTAATCGGCGGTGTTACCCCAAACGTCGCCGCCGATGGCGAAGCTGCCGCCGCCGGTAGCCGGCGCAAAATAATGGCCTTCGTTGTTCGCGGCCGTCAGCACGCCATCCACATAAAAACTCATGACATTCAGCGTGGCAGAATAGGTAAACGCCAGATGATGCCAGTCGCCGGCTTTCCAGCCGGACATGCTGCCCAGCGAACCGTAGGCGCTTTCCCACTGGCCGTTGACGTTGCCGCCAGCATATAGAATCTGGCTGCTGCCGCTTTGGTCAATCTGCATGAAATCATTGTTGGGGGCCCAATACTGGAACAAACAATGGTCCTGGGCGGAGTACACCGGATTCGTGCCATCGGCTCGCAGCGCCACCCACATTTCAATGGTGCCCTGGTCGAGATGGAGGTTGTTGGTGGTTGAAAATTGCAGGCGGCCGCCGGCCGGCAAGGCGAGACACGACCCCCATTTGCCGGTCGCATAGGAAAGATTTTGGGCAAGGATTGGCGTTTCGCCGTTCACTCCGTTGACCGTGCCATCGAAATGAAGCAGGAGATCTTCCGCGACCGGCCCGGCGGCCAGCGGCACCCCGTTGGTGAGCCAGCAGAACAGGCTGCCGGATTCCGCTTCGCCGCTGGCATCGGCAAAGCCCGCACTGCCGATGAAATAGGAATCGTCGGGAGTAAGCGAGATGGTCGCGCCATAACAGGTGGGCGGAGCCGCCGGGGCCGAATTGGTGGCGTACACCATCGGAAATGCAATCGACAATAAGATGGAGAAAAATCGAGATTCCCTGCAACGGGTCGGAACAAACAGGCCGAGGCTGAATAATCGTGTCATGCAATTACTGGCGTATGGCTGCCAGAGGTTGGTGCGGACGGTAACCGATTGCATTCACGGGTTCAAAAATAATGTCCAAGTCGCCACTTTTGCATTCTTCCCAACGGGGGTTTGCTGCCCGATTACATTCGCTTGGAATCACCGGGCAGTCAAGTTGAGCGCGAACAGCTCATGGTTCGTGCATTTCCAATCCAGTTTCCCGCCGTTGCCGGCTTGTCTGGTGAAACCGTGCGCGAGTTCCACGTCGAAACCCTGCCGCAAGACGGCGCCAGGGCCATCCATGGAAGAATCGGTCACGACTGGAAAACGGAAGTTCTGAAGTTCAACATTGCCGGGGCCGGGGTTCCGTTTGAAAACGTGTTCAGCCTGCATTACCATTACGGCGCTTGAGCAAGAAGAACGATTCGCAGAAACACATTATTGTCGTCGGCGCGGGGCCGGGCGGTCTCACGGCGGCCATGTTGCTTGCCCGGCGCGGCTTCAACGTGACGGTTTTTGAGAAGGGGCCGCAGGTGGGCGGGCGCAACGCGGCCGTCGTGCGCAACGGCTACAAGTTCGACACCGGCCCGACGTTCCTGATGATGAAGTTCATCCTCGACGAGGTGTTCGAGGAGGCCGGACGGCACATCGGCGACTACCTGAAGTGCGTGAAGCTTGAGCCGATGTATCGCTTGCAGTTTGAGGACGTGCGGCTCGAACCGACGACGGCGCGCGAGGCGATGTTGCAGCAGCTCGACGCGCACTTTCCCGGCAACCGGGCGGGCTATGACAAGTTCATGTCCACGGAGCAGCGCCGGTTTCGGCTGATGTATCCATGCCTCCAGAAGGATTACGCCTCGCTGCGCCAGTATTTCACCCGCGATTTGTTGAAGGCGCTGCCGAACCTTTCACTCGGCCGCTCGCTGCTGGGTGTGTTGGGCGATTACTTCAAGGAGGACAAACTCAAGCTCTCTTTCACGTTCCAATCGAAGTATCTCGGCATGTCGGCGTGGGATTGTCCCGGCGCCTTCGCGATTCTGCCTTATGTCGAGCACGCGTTCGGCGTGTATCATGTCATGGGCGGCCTCAGCGAAATCTCCGAGGCGATGGCGAAGGTGGGCCGCGAGTTGGGCGTGGATCTGCGCCTCGGCACACCGGTGAAACAGCTCGTGCTGGAAGGCCGCAAGGTGCGCGGTGTGGAATTGCCCGACGGCGAAAAGATTCTCGCCGACGAGACCGTGCTGAATGCGGACTTCGGGTATGCCATGAAACAGCTTGTACCGCCGGGCGTATTGAAGAAATACAGCCCGGAAAAAGTGGATACGCGTGAGTATTCGTGCTCGACCTTCATGCTCTATCTCGGCCTCGACAAGGTCTACGACCTGCCCCACCACACCATTTTTTTTGCCGGCGACTACAAGCGGAACATCAGCGACATTTTTCAACGCAAGGTTTTGTCCGACGACCTTTCGTTCTACGTTCGCAACGCCAGCGTGACCGACCCCGCGCTCGCGCCGCCGGGCCATTCCGCGGTCTACGTCCTGGTGCCGGTGCCGAACCGGACGGCGCAGATTGATTGGGCTAAGGAAAAATCCGCGTTCCGCGACCGGGTCATCGCGGCGATGGAAAAGCGTGGCGGCATGGCGGACCTCCAGAGCCACATCCGGGAGGAAATCGTGTTCACGCCCCAGACCTGGCAGGACATGAACATCCAGTTCGGCGCGACGTTCAACCTCGCCCACTCGCTCAACCAGATGCTGTATTTCCGCCCGCGCAACAAATTCGAGGAGCTGGACCATTGCTATCTGGTCGGCGGCGGCACGCATCCCGGCAGCGGTCTGCCGACGATTTACGAATCGGGCCGCATTGCGGCGAACCTCATCGCGCGCCGTTACGGCGTGGAGTTTGTTTCCAAAAACACCCAGGTCTGACCTGGCCGCCATGAACTGGATCCAATTCGGCCGGCTCATCCACTCGATTTACGGGCGCGGCGGCAGGCTGCCGGATCTCGATTGGATTCAGGACCGCGGCCTGCTCGCGGTGAAGCTGGGCCAGGTTCACGCGCTGCGGATCGACTTCCTGGACCGCGAAAAATGCGAGCATCTGGCCCGGCTTTACCGCCGCAACGCTGAACTCGCGCCGGAGGATTTTCAAAAACTCCTGCGTGCATCCGCCGTTCCCGGTTTCTTCGACCATTTTGCCGACATCGAGCCAATCGCGCTTGCGTCCGCCTCGATTGGCCAGGTGCATCGCGCGCGGCTCAAGACCGGCGAAGAAGTTGTGATCAAAGCCGTCAAGCGCAACGTGCGCGACGAGTTCCTTGCGGACGTTGCCGGCCTGAAACGTCTTTTTCGCCTGGTGACGTTTCTTTATCCCAAACTCCGCCAGGTCGGTGATCCGGTCGGCATCCTGGGCGACATCGAGGAATACACGCTCAGCGAACTGGATTTGCGCCACGAGGTCGCCGGCCAGCAAACGCTGCGCGCCATCAACGAACAGCATCGCAACACGTTTGATCTTTCCCGCCTCGCGTTTGCGCGGGTGCATGAGCCGCTGTGCAACGAGAACGTGATGGTTTCCGAATTCATTCCCGGCCGCAGCTTTGATGAGTTGCTCGAAGCCGGCGCGCTGGGCTACGACACGCTGCTCGAACTGTTTCACATCCACGGCTTCTACATGTTTTGTGTCGGCACCTTTCACGGCGACATGCATCCGGGCAACGTGCTGTTCACGGATGACAAGCTCTGTTTCATTGACACCGGCTACATCGGCCACGTCGGGCCGAAAATCCGGCGCGGCCTGTTTGAATTCTTTGCCGCGCTTTCCGAATACGACTACCCGCGCTGCGCCGCTGCGCTGAACCGCATGTCCGAGCGCGAGCTGGCCGGCCAGGCCTTCGACACCTTCAAGGAACGTTTACTGGAACTCTACGCCGACTTCACCGGCATGACCGTTGCGCAGGTCAGCCTCACCCGGAAGATGATGCAAACCATCAAGCTGGGTGTGCATTCCGGCATGACTTTCGAGAAAGGCATCTTCGCCATCATCCGCAGCCTGATGTATCTTGACGGCATGGTGCTGCGCTGCAAACCCGACGCCGTGTTGCTCCGCGACATGCGGCGCTTCATCGGCGAATTTGAAAGATTCGTGTAAGCCATGCGCGTCCATGAATTCCAGTCTGAACTGTGGCTGCCGCTTCCGCCCGAAGAGTTGTTCCCGTTTTTTGCCGACGCCGCGAACCTCGACGCCCTCACGCCGCCGTGGCTGCACTTTCGCATCGTAACGCCCGCGCCCATTGTCATGCGCGAAGGGGCGCTGATTGATTACCGCCTCCGCGTGCGCGGCCTCCCGTTGCGCTGGCGCACGCGCATCAACGTCTGGCAGCCCCCGCACCGGTTCGTGGACGAACAAATCCGCGGCCCTTACCGGCAATGGATTCACGAGCACACATTCGAGCCGCGCGATGGCGGCACGCTTGCGCGCGACCACGTGCGCTACGCGGTGCCATTGGATTTTCTTGTGCACCGGCGGCTCGTGCGGCCGGACGTGGAAAAGATTTTCGCCTTCCGCGCGCGGGAGTTGCATGGGAGATTTTCGAAACCGGCATGAATTCCTCCGCCCGCGTCTGGTTTCGCCTCGACCTTCGCCGGGCGGACAATCCAGCGCTTGAGGCGGCGGCAAAAAGGCGGCGGAACGGTGACTCTCACCGCTCGACATCCCATTCTGTGAACCCTATTATTGGTGAAACGATTTAATATATGCTCCAGACCAATTCCACTGCCAAATCGACTTTGCTGGCCGATCTCCCGCCCTACATTTATGGAACGACGCGGCTGGGCGACAATCAAATCCCTTTCAATGACCGTGTGCGCATGGCGCGCGTCGCGATGGACGCAGACGTCTGGTTTCACACCAGCCACACCTACGGGAATGCCCTCGAGGTGTTGCGGGCGGCCTTCGATCAGGACCGCGTCAGGGTTCCCAGGCTGATTGTCAAAGTCATCGGGAGCACCGTGGATGAGTTGCGGGCGGTCATCCGCCAGAATCTCGAGCCGCTGGGAGTGGACGGGATGGAAATCGGCCAGCTCTGCCTGGGCGGTGAACTGGCCAATGACTTCACGCGCGGAGGGGACTGTTACCAGGAGTTCCGCCGGCTGAGGCAGGAAGGGTTGGTGCGGCGATTCGTGCTCGAAGTGTTTCCCTGGACCTCCGATGTGGCGCTCAAGGCGTTGCGCGGCGGGTACCCGGAAGGCATCGTTGACGGCGTCATTTTTTACCTGAATCCCCTGCAACGCTTTGCCTCCAACGAGCTGTGGGAGATGCTCAAGCAACGCAACGAACCCATCATTGCCCTGCGCACCATTGGCGGCGGCAACGTGCATCGGCTGCGGGACGTTCCAGGCGCCGCGTGGAAGGATTATCTGCAGCAGCGGGCGGTGGAAGTGGCCCCGATTTTTGAGCGTTCCGGCATCAAGAGTTGGACGGAATTCTGCGTGCGGTTTGCCCACAGCTTTCCACAGGTCCGCGCCACCGTCGGGGCCACCAGCCGCCCTGAAAATTTCAAGGAATTCCTCGCCGCGAAGGACCACCTCCAGCCGTTGCCCGGCGACATCGTGAATGACATCGTGAAACTGCAGTACCGCTGGTCCGACGAAACAGACGTCCACGCCGAACCGTGGTCCATGTGACCCTTGGCCGGCCTGAACCTTGTCCCGTTGGGATAAACCACTGCACGCTCATTTTACTCCCGCTTCGCAGCACGCGCCCGATGTGGCGGTCGAGGAAGAGGTGCCGGAAGGTGACGGGCATCCGGGCCGCCCGCATTCCACGGACTCGCCAACGCGAGCATGAAGGGGCAGGTGTTTTTGCCCGGAAAGATATATCCAAATAAACCTTGCCATCCCCCGGAAAGGTGAGACCCTTGTCGGGTCTGTTAGATAGCTTGTCTCTTTCAAGGCATGGTGAATCTTCAAGTGAACCTGGTTCAGTGATGATTTTAAACCCGATGTTCGGGAACAGTCTGTGGAAAGCGCCGGTTTGTCGGACAGTAAACATCACATGAGCAATAAATTATTTGTCGGGAATCTTTCCTTTGACACCACTGAAAACGACCTGCAGGACGCGTTTGCCGCGCAGGGCACGGTCACCGAAACCAATCTGATGATGGACCGGACCACGGGCCGGTCCCGCGGTTTTGCGTTCGTCACCATGAGTTCGGCCGAAGAGGCGCAGAAGGCCATCGCGGCGCTGAACGGCTCGCAAATGGGCGGACGCGCGCTCACCGTCAACGTCGCCAAGCCGCGCGAAGAGCGTCCGACCGGTCGTCGCGAATACGGCGGCAGCGGCGGTGGCGCCCGCAGTCGTTACTAAGGTCATCCGTTGGATTTTCACGGCGGGGTCCGGTCGGAACCGGACTCCCCGTTTGTCATTTCGTTTGCCGGTCTGTCTGCCATGAAAGAAGAACACATTGAAGTGGAAGGTTGCGTCACCACCGTGCTCCCCGGCACGATGTTTCGCGTCGAACTCGACAACAAACATCTCGTGCTCGCCACCATCTGCGGCAAGATGCGCAAACGCTGGGTGCGCCTGACCGTCGGCGACCGCGTGAAGATGGAGATGTCCCCCTACGACTTGAACAAGGCGCGCATCACCTGGCGCCTGCGCTAGAAACCGCCCCGCGCGTCATCCGGCCACCGCAACGTTCCACCCGCAAGCCTGCATTGGCAGGCCCGTCCTGACCCTTTTCATACCATGCCTTTTCGCCAACTTGGCCTCGATGCCAGAATCCTGACGGCCGTGCAGGAAGCCGGCTACACCGAACCCACGCCGATCCAGACCGCCGCCATCCCGCCGCTGCTCGCGGGGCACGACCTCATCGGCATCGCGCAGACCGGCACGGGAAAAACGGCGGCCTTTACGCTGCCCATTCTCACCCGGCTGGCCGCGCCCCGCACGGGCGTCCAGCGCCGCGGTACGCGGGTGCTGGTGATCGCGCCAACGCGGGAACTGGTGTTGCAGATCGAGGAAAATGTGAGGGCTTACGCGAAACATCTGCCGTTGACCGTCGCCACGGTCTTCGGCGGCGTGGGCGAACAGCCGCAAATCCGCGCGCTGCGCGCCGCGACGGACATCGTCATCGCCTGCCCGGGCCGGTTGCTGGACCTGATGGGCCGGCGCTACGCCGATTTTTCAGGATTGCAGTTCCTGGTCCTTGACGAAGCCGACCGGATGCTCGACATGGGGTTCCTGCCGGACATCCGGCGTATTGTGCAACAGTTACCGAAGCAGCGGCAGACGCTGATGTTCTCCGCTACCCTTTCCCGCGAGATTGAAAGCCTCACGCACGAATTCCAGCGCGCGCCGAAAATGATCCAGATCGGCCGCCGCTCGAACCCCGCCGAGACGGTCACCCAGCTCATCTACGAAGTGCCCAAGCATTTGAAGCCGGCCCTGCTGTTGCATTTGCTGCGCGATCCGCAAATGGACATGGTGCTCGTCTTCTCCCGCATGAAGCATAGCGCCGATCGCATTGCCCGCAACCTCGAAAGCAAGGGGATCAAGACGGCGGCGCTGCATTCGAACCGCTCGCAGAACCAGCGGCTGAAGGCCTTGAAGGATTTCAAGTCCGGCGCGGTGCGCGTGCTGGTGGCGACGGACATTGCGGCGCGCGGCATTGACGTGGACGGTATTTCGCACGTGGTGAACTATGATTTCCCGATGCACGCGGAGGATTATGTCCATCGCATCGGCCGCACCGGCCGGGCGCACGCCGTGGGTGACGCCATCAGCTTTGTTACGCCGGAGGACCGGGACGAATTGCGCACGGTGGAGCGGTTTATCGGGCGCGGCATCGTCCGCAAGCGGGCGGAAGGCTTCAACTACTCGGCCGCGCCGTCACCGGGACAGCCGGTGGAGGCCGAACGTCGATTCCCGCAGGCACAGCATCAGGGCCGGTCGCAGCAGCCCGCTCATCCGTCTTCACTTCATCGTCCCGGGCAGATGGGACATCATCATCGGTCAGGCCCGCCCCGCCGCTGGCGGCGCTAGAAGCGGATGGGTGACGCGTTGATAACGCAGGAGACGACGTGAGGAGTCTCTAGCTCCGCATTTCCGAGATAATTGAGCCTCGTTACCTCGGCTACTACCGGGATAACGTGTTCTTGAACGGGATGTCAGTGATACCAGGACTTCTGGATTTCCTCGGTCGTCATCAGGTGGGCGGTTTTCAGCAGGCGGCAAAAATCCTTCTTGCTGACGTGGTGGCGGGTGCCTTCGCGGGTGGTAAGGCTCTTGACGGACTTGTATTCCACTTCCAGACGCTCCAGGTGCAGGATGCGCAGGTATTCCTCGCCGCGTTTCCAGACCTGGTCCTGCTGCAACTTGATTTTCCTGGCCATGCGAATGGTTTGAGGGAAGACCGGTCTCCCCTGATTTCAAACCAGGAGAGACAGTGGCAGGTGGTTACTTTTTGTTGGCAGCCTGTTTGGCGGCCACGGCCTGCTTTTTCAGGTTGGCGGCACTGCTGGCCTTGGACTGTTTCTGTGAAGACTTCTTCTGGTTGGATTTCGGGGATCGGTCGCCCATAATTTTATTTTTCTTCCGCGGTTTGATTCACCTGCGGCATGGTAGTTTCTCCGAAGGGACTATCATCATGCGTTCTGCCGCGGTCATTGTAAATGCTGGACGCTAAATCATTTGCCGTGCCCCTGTGCTGCCTTCGTTTGGAGTTCCGCGTTTACGCGGTGCTGAAGTCATGCACCGCACGAACCGCCTGAAGGCGGAACTCCGAACGTTACGCGGCCCTTCGCGCCCACCGGAGTTTGGCCGGCGCGGAACGGGGATTGTCATGGCGTTCATCGGCGGTGGGTTGGATGACTTCATGGCTGATGCCGGCGTAAAGCCCGTCACGCAGGCCGGCGGCAAAGGCTTTTTTCACGCGGCGATCCTCCCCGGAATGAAACGTCAGGATGGCCACGCGTCCGCCGGGATTCAGACACGCGGGCAGGTGACGCAGAAAAGTGTCGAGCGCGGAGAACTCGTCATTCACCGCGATGCGCAACGCCTGAAAGACGCGGCGGACGGAAAGGTCGCCGTCTTCCTTGTTCAGGCGCGGCAACGTGGCGCGGATGGCGGCGGCCAGCGCCCGGGTGGTGGCAAAGACCTTTCCGGCCAGGGCCGGGGCGAGCGCGTCGGCGTAGGGTTCATCGGCATTATCCCTGAGCAATGCGGCGAACGCGTCGGGTTTGATCTTTTCCAGCAGGGCGGAGGCGGTTTGGCCGCGCTGCGGGTTCATCCGCATGTCCAGCGGGCCGTCGAGTTTCACGGAAAAACCGCGCGCCGGGTCGTCAATCTGCATCGAGGAAACCCCCAGGTCGGCCAGGATGATGTCCGCACTGGTAGGGCGCGTCACTCCGTGCGCGCCGTCAATCGTGTCCGAAGAAGCGGCGGGCAGAGGACTGCCCGTCCTACCTGTAACGTGCGAATGGGAGAAGAATTCCCCGAGCACCTGCGGCAGCCCGGCGAAGTTGCTGCGGTGGACGGTGAAAATGTCGGGGCCAAAACCGAGCTTCCGGAGCCGGGCTTCGGTTCGGGGCAGTTCAAGCGGATCAACGTCGAGGCCGAGCAGACGCCCGCCGGGCCGGATGCGCTCCAGGATTTCCTGCGCGTGGCCGCCGTAACCGAGCGTGCAATCCACGGCCACCTCACCGGGTTGCGGCGCGAGCACTTCCAGGATTTCCACAACCATGATGGGTCGGTGCGTTCCGGCCGGGGTTTTGCCCGATGCGAGGACCTTGGCGACGGTGTCGGCGTAGCGGTCAGGACGGTGTTCCTTGTACTTCTCCTCAAACCGGCGCGGGTGCGTGCCGCGATAACGCGGCCGCCGCTGGTGCGGTGCCGGGGCGGGGGTGGATACGGGGCTGTCGTCCATGCGGTAAAAATGCGTGAATTGGGGAAACTCTGCGAGAACGTTTTAGCCGTTGACCTGGGAGCGCCGGCGGGAGCGCTGGGAAAAATTCCGGCGCGGACGCGACGAACCCGCCGGCGAAAATTTCCGGCCGGTCGGCGGCGCTTTTGCCGGACGCCCCGCTCCGGCGGCGCGGTCGGTGGCCAGCCGGAAATCCACCTGTTTCTTGAACGAATCCACCTTGGCGATCTGCACCTCCACCTTGTCGCCCAACCGGATCACGCGGCGATGGCGCCGGCCAACCAGATGGTTGCGGTCGGGATCGAACACGTAAAAATCGTCCTCGAGGCTGGAGAGATGCACCAGCCCGCTCATCGCGAGGCCGGGCACGTCCACGAAGAACCCGAAGTTGCGCACGTCAATGACGAGTCCCGGATACCGCGGCGGCTCGGCGGACCGCAGTTGCGCCCGGAGAAAGGCGTACAGCTTCACGTCCTTGCTGTCGCGTTCCGCGTCGGCCGAGTTGCGTTCCGTTTCCGAAATGTGGTCGGCGGTCTCCGGCAGCGAGTGCGTCGGTCCGTGGCTGCTTTGAAACAGCGCGCGATGCACCACGAGGTCGGAGTAACGGCGGATGGGCGACGTGAAATGCGTGTATTCCTTCTTGGCCAGGCCGTAGTGACCGAGCGGTTCGACGGCATAACGCGCCCGCATGAGCGAACGGAGAAAACCGATCTTGAGCGCCGCGCCGATGGGGATGGTGTCGAGCTTTTGCAGCAGCTTCTGGACTTCCGACCGTTTGCCCAGGTTGCCGCAGGGCACGTGGTGGCTGAGGATTTCCTCGCGGTATTCGTTCAACCGCCGTTCGTCCGGCGCCTCGTGCACGCGGTAGATCGCCGGCCGGTTCTGCCGCATCAACCGCCCGGCCACCGCTTCGTTGGCGAGCAGCATGTATTCCTCGATCAACTGGTGCGAAACGTCGTTCTCCAGCTTTTCGATGCGCGATACCCGCCCCTGGTCGTCGAGGCGGATTTTCATTTCCGGAAAATCCAGTTCGAGCGAGCCGGCCTGAAAACGCCGCCGCCGGATTCGTTGCGCCAGTTCATGCGCGTCGTGCAGCATCCGCTCGATGGCATCGTTCGGCCGCCGCTGCAAAATCTTCAGCACCTCATGGTAGGTGAAGCGGCGCTGCGAATGGATGACGGCCGGGTAAAATTTGGCGCCGAGCACGCGGCCGTCGTGGCTGACGACAAACTCCACGCACTTGGTCAGGCGGTTCACATCCGGCTTCAGCGAGCACAGTTCATTGCTCAAGGCCTCGGGCAACATCGGGATCACGCGGTCCACCAGGTAGGTGGAGTTGCCGCGCTTGCGCGCCTCGTCGTCCAGCGCCGTGCCGGGTTTCACGTAATGCGACACGTCGGCGATATGCACCCACAGCTTCCATTGGTCGGGTGAAATCCGGCGCAGGCAGATCGCGTCATCGAAATCCTTCGCGTCGTCCGGGTCGATGGTGATGACGGCGTGCGGCCGGCAATCCTCGCGGCCGATGAGTTCCTGCGGTGTGACGGTCGAGCCGATGGCGCGCGCCTCCGCCAGCACCGGCTTCGGAAAATGCAGCGGCAGGTCGTATTGCCGCAACACCGACAGCATGTCCACGCCCTCCTCGTCCGGCGAACCGAGCACCTCGATGATTTCACCCTCGGGATTGTTGTGGCGCGACACCCACTCGCGCAATTCGACGACAACCTTGTCGCCGACGTTGGCCGTCCGGCCGACGTCCTTTGGCGGCGGCACGTAGATGTCGTGCGGCATCCGCGGATCATCCGGGATGACGTAAAGAAACTGCCGGCCGCGCTGGAGCGTGCCGACGATTTGCGTCCGCCGCCGTTCGAGGATGCGGATGACCCGGCCGGTTTCCTGGGTCGGGCGTTCCGGGCGGAGTCCGCGCGCGCGGACATCGCGGCGTACCAGCACGCGGTCTTCGTGCAGCGCGGTGGACGTGGCGTCCTCCGGGACCATGATTTCCTTCAACGCCGGATCGTCCGGCTGCAAAAATCCCTTGCCCTGGCGGTTGATCCGGATGCGGCCGGGGATGAGGTCCGCCTCGCGGGACTGGATGTAGCGGTTGCCCTTGGTGCGCGTGATGCGGCCCGAGCGTTCCAGTCCAGCCAGCACCTGCTGCAACTCCTGCTGGCGATTCGGCAGCCAGCGCAGGTGCCGGAGCAACTCGGGTACGTTGGCCGGCACGTAATCGCGCCGGCCGAGCAGTCGTAAAATTTGATCTTCCATTTTGAATTCGGGCGTGAACCGGACGAAGGTCATCGCTGTTCGAACCCTGCCAGTTTGAAACAATTCCTGCCGGAAAGCAATCCGCGTTCGGGGTGGAGGGCGCCGGAGGTGGCCGGCCAATGAACTTTGAAGAATCGCTGCAATCACTTGATGCCCGAAGGAAAAGTCAAACAATTGACGCAATGTGAGGGGGGAACTGGCTGAAAACCGGGTCGAGCATATCTGCGTCGCTGCTTTTGCCGGAACGGCCGGCTTGAACCCGTCATGGCGTGGATGTGAATTGGACCCATTGGGTTTCCGTGCGGTACGCAAGGCCGTCGGAAGTCTCGACCAAAGCATAGAAAGGATGCCATCCGGCCCACAAATTTGTTCCCGCCACCGGAAAAATCGCGGTGGATTGATTGGTGACGGCGCCCAACGCGCCGCCGGTGCTGTACAAAGTGATCAGGCTTACCGTATTGGTATTGGCGTCCACTTGCAGGTGGTAGGTGCCTTGCACCGGGGCTGGGTTGGGCAGGTCGAGCAGGGTCAAGGTCGCGCTCAAAGGAGTGTTCTGGATCTGGACGGTTATGGTCTTTCGAGTCTGGGTTCGCGCGTTACTGCCTTCGTAAGCCACGGCGGTCAGCTCGTGGTAACCGTCAGCCAGGGTCGTCGTATCCAGGGGGAAGGTCAGGGCCAGGCTGGAGGCGCCGGCCGTGACGTAAAGATGGTTTCGGGGCTCGAGGTCCGACAGGTTTTGCGTGAGGGTGGTGTTTCCCGCGGGTGTGATTGTGGGGACAGAGGACGACACCGTGGGGATGACCTGGATTGCGGCAGCCTGGTAGCCGGGACTCCGGGCATACAGATTGAAGACGGTGTTGTTGATTTTGGTGCCGTATGGACTCACAAGATAATCCCCAGCCACGACACCGTCGCTGCCCTGCAAGGCGGAATTCGTGTTAATCGCTGCGACCAATTGTCCGACCAGCGTGGCGGGATTGCCATGAGACAGATTGGTGACGGCCACGACCACCGTCTGGCCGTTGGTCTTGGTAATGCTGAACTCGATCCAGGAATTGGCGGAGACCAAATTTGTCAAGCTTAACTGCGAGTATCCTTGAAAGCCCTGCGCAATCGAGGCCAGGAACTCGGGTTGGCTGGCGGTCAGAAAAGTTGTCAGGCTGCCGGCACTGCCAATCGCACTGACGGCGGTGGTTTGGATTTCGCCGAGGGCGAAATTGGTTGCCAGCGCCGTCCACTGGCCCTGGTTGGTGGAGACCCCAACCGTGTAAGGCCGCACGGCACTGTCAATCTGGACCAGCGTGAGGTTTGGCGCCATGTTCAGCACCGCGAAGCCGGGTGACGCCGGGGGCACGAGCCAGGCCCGGTACAACCGGCCCGAATTCGTGGCGTAAGCATCAACATAATCCATCGCCCCGCCGGGTTGATTGGTGAAGACGGACACCCAATTAACCAGATCGGTGGAAATTTGAACCGCCCAAGGCTGCCCGGGCGTGCTGGCCACGTGCATCTGGAACATCCCCGGACCGGCAATTCTCGGCTCAGACAATTGGGGAGGTTGATCCGGCACCGGCCAGGTCATGCGATAAAAGCGCGCGGGATAGTTCGTGGAGTCGTAATCGGTAAAATTCAGCAGACCCGGCACGTTATTCGTGGAGATGGGTTGCCAGGCCAATAAATTGGTGGAAGCCAGGATGACATACGGCAACGTGCCGGGAATTTCCACCTCCATGGTGAAAGCTCCGTTTTTATCAGGAAGCCCGGGGATCATCTGTGGCGGAAAAGAATCAGGCAGGGAGTTGACGCTATAGGCAAGGCCGGGGGTATTTGCCGGGGTGCTGTCGGCAACGTAGAAAGGGACAGCCATGGGATTGGTGGCGATGGATTGCAACTCGATACGGTCGCCATAAACCAGGGCCTGCACCAGGGTGGCGTTGGTTGCGGCATTGATCAGCGAGGCCAGCCCGGCGGCCACCGTGCTCAAGGTTGAATTCGCGGGGACGGCGTAAGTGATCGGATATCCGTTCAGGGTGACGGACAACTGGTTGCCGGGACACGGAGTCAGGTTGGTCAGTGTGCTGTAATACACGCCGTCCACGAACAGATCAACTTGTTGCAGGGGGTGGTTCCCGGGTCGGGAGTTGAAATTCACGGAAAGGTTGGTGGTGCCGCTCAATACGGCGTTGAAAAGGTTGGTGCTCCATCGTCCGGAACCGGGCTGGGCAAAGGGCGCCGCCAGCGGCTCGGCCACCATGAGCCCAAGATACGGCTCGGTAATGCTTTGATAATAACTTTCGGCCAGACTGAATCCGCGGGCCTGGTAAAAGTAAACCTGGGGGTTGGGAAATTTATTCGTATCACTATACGGTTCCGTAACGGTGCCATAGCTGCCTGCGGCTCCCGCATTTATGAAGGCCAGCAGGTTGGTCTGGTCGTTGCTCCCGAAAATGATGCCGCCGAAGGAGGTCAGACTGTCCGCGACGGCACCGGGAACGAACAAGCCTTGAGGGACACTGAATTGAGCCAGACCTGTTTCAAACCCCTGACAGCCGTTTGGCCATGCCACCCAATCGGTGTTGGTGCGCAAAATCGAGGAAACGCCCAGAATGTTCACGTTGAAAATGGCGTTGTCGAATAACGTGTATCGGCCGTTGCGAGCAGTATCGGAACTCTTTGCCAGGACCACCGGGGTTTTGGGAAAAGTCCCGTCGCTGGCAACGCCCTGATCCACCAACTGCTCCGCCTGGGCAAGCGAATCACCCGTGATCATCGTGGCCAGGAAGGAATAGCCGGGGGCGCCGACCGGGGGTGCCTGGTGGAAAACCGCCTCGCTGGCAGCATAACTGTTGGTGGTCCCAAAAGGATCGCTCCCGTCGCCCTGCCTGGAGCCATAGAACAAAGCCGAGGTGGTGCTGTTGATTACGGAACCAAAGCTGGTCTGGAACGGAATATCCATCGAGAGGACGACGTAATCAATCTGGTTGGTCAACTGGTTGGCCGCCAGCAGGTTCAGCAGGGGAGTTACCAGATTGGCTTGAAAATCGTTGCTGGCCCAAAGGGTGTTGCCACCCGGCCAGTTGATGAATAAAACGTTTTGCGGCGGCACCTGGCGCTGCTGGCAGTAGTAATTGCCCAGCTCGCAGGAGTTGGAACTGGTCTGGTTGACGACGACGACCGTGTTCAGTCCGCTGCCGCCGGCATGCAGCTTGCAGACCAAGGCACAGCCCGCCAAAAACATTCCCAACACTCCACGCTGAAGGCTGCCGTCCATAAAATCAAATACTTCCAACGGACAGTACGCTCCTGCCGCCGGGCGCAGGTTCTTAACCTAATCGAATCTAGCCGAATTCCCATAATGCCAACAAGATAAAAAGGCCGGTCATCCACCGGCCCTGGATCAGCCAATCGGCATTCGATCAAATTCTCCCTCAGCACGACTTGCGTCGCAGTGCCAAACCCAGCGTCCCACTCCCGCAAGCGATTAACGTCACGGTTGACGGCTCGGGAATGGCAGTAATGAAACCGGGAGCCATGGCCAGCTGATTCTGAGCCAGGCCGCCGTCGGGGGTGAACAGGTTCAGAGCCACCACTCCATACGCTCCGTTGGAGTCCGCCTGGATCTGGGTCGCGTTAAGGCCCAGCGCGGTTTCGGCCAGCGCGACATAGCCATTGTTCTGACCGCCTTCATCCTCAAGATACCAGATGGCGTTCTGGAGTTCGCCGGCATTCGCCAGTTGATTGGCGTCGAAGTAACTCCCCGTTCCGGTGTCCAGCGTCAAGGTGCCGGCCCGGAACTGGCTGTAAAGCCAGGCGGTGCCTATGGAAATATTGTCCATCGGCAAGCCGGTGTTCGGGTCGGTCGCGTAGGCGCCGGCATCGCCGGGAACGGCCCCCGTGTTGATGGTGTAGGTGTAAGGTCCACTGGGGGGTTGATTGATATACTCGCTGGTCTCAAGACAGAACGTGGCAAAACTGCCGAGCCCCGCGGTAACCACATTGAACTCGCCGCCGTCGCCATATTGATACGTGGAAACGGTAAAATTGAGTGTTCCATCCAGACCGATGTAGGCAAACAGGCTGGGCGCCGTCATCATTCCCGCCAGATTCACCATCAGGATGGCCAGGTGTAAATTTCGTCTCTTCATGCTCATGTTGCGCGGTCGTGTTACTGTGATTCAACCTTTCCGGAGGTTATGCCTTTTCAGGGCTTCTCCTTGAGTCTGTTGGGTTATCTGCTGTCCAGGGTCTGCATCCATCGGGCCGGCCCCGCCGGATTGGGGTTCGGATAACTATACTCCTTGGCATCGAGATTACCGCAGGGACGGCGTTGTCGTTACCCGTTACTTCTTTTGGTGTGACTTTCACCCGTACGTCTTGCCGTCAGTTTTGATGATTCCTTGTGGTTTGGTTCTTTCCAGGCTTCGAGTTTGCTTCTGATTGATTATGCGGGGGACTGCTTTGCTGCAGGGATACAGGCTAAAAGCTCGACGGTGTAAATGGAAAGGAGCGCCGACATGTAAACGGCACACCAAAAAAGAGGCAGCGGACTGATGCTGCAAGTTGCCGCGCGCATGATTTACGACTGGTTGGAATTGACGGCCGATATCAGGATGCGGAATGGCGCCGCCTGACCGTCCAGCCCGTCAGGCAAAGGCCGCCTAACACGGCCAGCGCGGTCGTGCCCGGTTCCGGAACCACCGTGACTTGCAAGCCTTTGTCCTTGGTCAAGTCGAATTCCTGGCCGACATCAAGCGTTACGTTCCACTGAAAGGCCCACGAAACATCACCCGTAGCCGTGGTGCTGTCGTTCAAATTCAAATAATTCAAACCGCTGAGTTCGTTAAACGTTTGGGGAACCTGTGCCGCCTCGGCTCTGTTTGCGTTCGGCCCCAGAATGACCTCGCCAATGCCCGTGCCGCCCGGGCCACCGGTCGTTTGGGTGGCTCCCGCATAATTGCCCGGCCCGCCAGAGATATTAACGGTATTGTTGTTGTTCTGCAGCAAATTGAAATTGGAATATTGGTAGAAGCTCAAGTTGATCGGGCTTGAGCCGTTGTTCACCAAAGATATATACTCCATCAAATCGGCGCTCGGAGTGGCCGCGCCGTTGCCCGACAAAATATATTCAAGACTCGCGGTGAGTTGGTCGTTGTTATACACAACGCCCAAGTCATTAAGCGAACCGAGAGGGTTGCCGTTGACACTATATACGGTAGCGGCGCTGATAGCGTTTATTGGCTGGGGAGCGGAGCCGTTGATTGAATACCAGAACCACTGCTGGTTTAATTGACTCTGGCTAACCCCCCCCACGAACCAGCCATTCATCCCCAAAGTGCCAGTGTTGCCGACATTGACCGTGGCCGTGGATCCATTGTCATTCATTGTATAGGTGCTCTGACCGGTTATGTCCACTTGTGCCATGCCTGCGGATGGCAGGAATAAAACTCCCGTCGCAATCCCGGTCACGCACAATGCACCAAAATGCCAGCAAGCCACATATTTTTTAAATTCGCCATTTTTCATATTCAATTGTCCTAAATTTTGTTTTTTTAGCTTCAATTTTAGTCTGACTTGTTCCTTGATGTTCTTCAGGATTGATTGGTTGTTTATGGTTAAATATTGATCTGGCCAGGTTTTGTTTCGGTTTTGTCTCGTGTATATTTATTTTAGTCTGCAAATCCCAAGTCATGAACGGCGGCGACGCAACCATACTAAAGCAAGCACGCCCGCCGAAATTAGCTCCGCAGACGAAGGCTCGGGCACCGGAAAACTTGAAGTAATACTCACCGTCATATTGTTGTTGGCTGCGACAGGGCCTGAAAACTCATAGCCAAAGACCGCATTTCCCGAGGCGGTCAGGGTCGTGTTGTCAAGGTCGCCCGACCCGATGAAGGCGCCAAACGGGGCGCCGCTGGAATCGGCCTGCACCAGGGTTGAATAGCCGGTCGCATATCCCTTCCAGGAAAGCGGCCAAGCTCCGCCAATTTGGCTTTGGTCAACCACGGCATATGCCTGGGATGCTGACCAGGGAGAAATACTTAGATACTGGTTTCCTGCGCCGGCAGGGCCGCCTAGCACGAATTGTGAATATTGGTACAGGCTCATATATTGATTTGCCCCGCTCGTATTATTAAATACAATTTGTTCCCCCAATGAGGCTCCATTAAGCGATAACTTGTCAGCGACGGTGCCAATGCCCGCAATAGTGTACGTCACAGTTAAATATTTTGTGGAACCGAAGCTGCTGGGAACAACCGATCCGCCGGTTAACTGGGTCAGCGGCCCGCCGCTGACGAGGCTGTAGTATAAAGTTTGCAGGTCCAATTGATTGACACCATCGTAAGCCCAACTGGTAAATCCGTTGACCGAGTCGTCATAAGTCGCACTGTAACCACTCGTCGTGGTAATCGTTGTCGGTGACGCGCTGCTTTGAACCGTCAAGGCCATCAAGATCAGTGTAAAAAAAGCGCCCCGTAACATCTGCGCCCCGGTTACGAAGTGTTTTTTTTGAATCTTCATGGGGGGTTCTGAATGTTTGCTCGGTTTCTTCTTTTATTCACTTTTCGGCTTTTTGATTATTGCCGGTTTTGGGTTTTTGATTGCTGGTTGGTTGCCCAAGGGCTGAACCCGCCCTTGCTTCTGACTGGTTTTGCGGGGGACCTTGCCGGGCGGCTGCGGGCCAGGATGCCGGCGACAAAGACTGAAAAAAGGGCCAGCACGTAAACGGCGCACCAGCAGAGCATCAGGGGGCTGACTGTGTTCATTGGCAGGCGCATAAGTTTACGGCTGGAGGTTCAGGGTTGTTGAACCGTTGTTGTTTTCGGGGTTTGCATTCTCGCGTGTGGCTGATTCTTCGCGTGGGTTGGTAAATCAATAAACAGGGTTGTATTTTTTAATGTTACGCCGGATCAGGGATGTCATTTTTTGGCAAAGCGGCGGGAACCAGCCAAGGCGCCCAAGCCGAGCAGGAAACAGCCCACCGTCGCGGGTTCGGGAACGGCCACAACGTAAGTCTGTTCACCAGCGGGACCATCGGGACCCACCAAAGCCACCAGATCTGCCGGCGTGCCCGCGAAGCTGGGAATGTTGGCTATCATGGTTTGGGCTTCGCCGTAGATTGGGTCCATCAGATCGTTGTTGTTCACGGTGACGATGTATGAGGGCGAGGCATTCGCGGCGATGACATCCCAGATGGCCACTTGCAGCGCCGCGGCATCCTGGTTGCCCATGGTAGGAGAGAAATACTGTGCCCACAGTATCTCGATATCGGTTTCGGCAGTCGGGCCCATGGGACCGGAGGGAGCCAGCGGAGCAGCCGACAAGGCGCTATAATAGTAGTCGGTGAATGGATTGTTGTTGTTGATGTTGGCTACATCAATGCAGAACGAGGGGGTCGCCACGGTATCCACGATCAGATTGTATATGCCGGCATTGGCCGTGGTTGGTCCGATCCAAGGACTGGTGAAATTTACCTGTTCGCCGGGGCCCACATTCACAAATTGAACGTCTGTGGCGCTCGCGCTCATCATCCCGGCCAAACCGGCCAACATGATTACCAGTTGTGTTTTTTGGATTTTCATTTTTGCCTCTTTTGGTTGTCTTGATTGACTTTTCTGAAAATGGAAATTGTTTTCTTTTGAGTTTTCTTTTGAATTGGCTTATCAGGAACGCCGGTTTTTGTTGAAACGTTGGCAATACGCCAAGGCGCCCAAGCCCAGCAACAGGCAGCCGGTTGTCGTGGGTTCGGGAACGGGCGTCGCCTCCGTATCAAATGTCACGTTGTAATTGTATTCGCTCGCGAAAGCCAACGTGAACGTGCTTTGCGTAAAAGTGTAGGCTCCCGTGCTGTCTACCAGTGTTCCCGCGCCTTGAAAAACTCCAGCACTGGTCTCAGCAATGCTGGTCAGCGTGAACACATACTGGTTGTTGGCTGGCGACGGTCCAAATTGGAAAAAATCCGGAATGTCGACGGTTTCAGGTGATGAACTGATACCGCTGATTACAACGGCATTGCCTTGGGCAGGGGAAGGATCTGGCACGATGCCGGCAAATACTCCGAAAGGTGTTTGGTTCACCTGATTATTTGCGCAAATTGAGAGCGTCGAGGAAGAATATCCACCAGGGAATCCAAGTGGGATAAGGCCCAAACCGGACAGAGTACTCTGCGCACCGGCTGTTCCTGCAAACGCCAAACCGGCCATCATGATTACGAGTTGTAGTTTTTGGATTTTCATTTTCGCCTCTTTCGGTTGTCCTGGTTGACTTTTCTGAATCGATTAGCTGAATCCTTCTGGTGATTGTTGTGGACGGTTGAATCCACATTGGTTTCTGACTGCTTCTGATTTTCCGGTGCGGGGCGCCGCTTTGAATCCCGGTTGCACACCGGATTCCTGCACTAAGAAAGAGATGGGGTTGCCTTTGAGCATAACCTATAAAGTCAGCAGCAGGACGCGAAGACGGCCGAAGAATCCCGCGGATTCTCCTTTCCGTTCCGCCTGCGCCGACCGTGCCGGCTTCCGATGTCTGAGTTTTAATTTTCCGACGAGGGGTTCGCCCTGGTTGGTCGTCACCTGCACGCAACGATCGTCCCACAATTCAATCATCCGCTTGTCCTTGACGTTGGTGACTTCCAAGTCCGGCAAGCCACAGTCGGCGAGCCATTTTTTGATGGCCACCACCTGCCGGGGCGACGAGGCGCGGGCGGTGAAAACTTTTACGGTGTGTCCTTCGGCAATCCACCGCTTCACGCGGTTCAACATGGGCTCGATGGGGCTGCCAATCTCGTCCCAGCGCTCGTTGCCCAAGTCCCGGGCCAATGTTCCGTCCAGATCCACTCCGATCCACGGGGAACCGCCATACTGCGTCTGGAGATTGTCGGTGTACTTCTGGCCGCACTTCCGGCAGACCGCCGCGGAACGACCGTCCTCCAGCCAGAAAGGCCGCAATACCTCGCCGCAGCACGTCCGCTCGGTTGAGGTGATCGGGAGACGCGATACCTGGGCGTTTTGATCGTCCCAGCCAAACAAGAATGCGTCCGCGTCCCCATTCCTGGAACCGTTCAACTCCGCTGCCTTGGTCTCGCCGTTATGTAGTGCGGTGTTCATCCACTAAAATCAGTTGGCGCGAGAAAGGTTTTTTTCATGGTTTTCTCGCGTTTCCCACCGTTCAGGATTTGTGCTTTTTCACTGCTCCTTTATCGGTTGCGGGCGGAAAATTTACAACGCAATCATGTTCACAATGGGCCCCAAAATGTTCACAAATTGAACGAAGTTATTGACCGAAAAGCGGGATGTTAACAGTTCAGCGCCAAGCCAAAGAGTTATTCACAATCGGGGCGAGTTATTCACAATTTGTATTGATTTGTTGACAAAAGTGTCAAAAAAATCTACACTGCAGACGTTGCCCGAGTGGAAATGAAGAAAGGCCCTTGGGAATGTTTTAATGGGTTGCCGTAGGGAGGTGAGCCATTGAGAACGTCGTTGTAGCCCTGTCTATCCAGGTTCGTTTTTGGACTTGCAGGCAATGGTTGCGACAAAGTGAGCGAAACGAATAGTTGTAGGATTTGTCAAGCTTATGGCTGAAAATGTCGCCATCCAAAAAGTCAATCAGGTGCCGGGGAAATCTGCCGGCAGCGGTCTGGTCCCTTTGTTGCATGGCAGTCTCACCGGCCTGGCCTGTAAATGCTCCGAGAAGGACAACATGGATTTTCTGATCAAGGAAGACCGGATTGTCTGCGCTTTTTGCGGCCGGGAAATCGTTTGCCTGCCGCCCATCGTCGGGGTTTACAAGGCCACCTGCGCCTGCTGCAATTCCCCGTCGGTCAAATCCACCTTCGTCCTCGATTCGCGGGGCTTCTATATCTGCACCTGGTGCGGTCGGGCCAAATAGCGTCGCCGCGGGTCAGGGCCGGCGGCGGATGAGTTCGAAATTGCAAAGTCGCAACTCCGGTTTGCCCAGGGTGTCCAGCACGAGCTTTTGCCCCGCGTCGAAGGAAATCAACAGGTGGTCGGGCTTGGGATTGAGGTCTTCAAAACCGCAACGTCCCAGCCGGCGCGCGACCATCTGGGTCAGTTCCGTCAACGTCTGCTCGGAAATCAGTTTGTGGGTGAAGGCGCGTTTGGCGTTGAAGGCCTCGTAGAATTTCCCGTCCTGCGCCGCCAGCAGTTCGTCCGGCCCGTTCCAAAATCCCCAGATGGTGATGTAGTCGTATTCCTTGCGGGCGACCGGCTCGCTGTCCGGCGTGCGGAATTCCGCCAGCGCGGCATAGCGCCGTTCGTCGGACACCTGCCGGGCGGGCCCCCGCGGGCGGCCGGTCATGTAAATGGCGCGCGGATAAACCGTTCGCACACCGTGGCGGCTCATTTCGAGCGCCAAGGCAAATTCCTCAAAGGGACTGTTGAAGCCGTAGGCCCGCGCTGCCTCCTTGTGGGCATCGGGATTCTTCAACCACGGCGAGTCGCCCATGCGCGAGACCTTCCACACCAGGTTGATGTTGTCCTTGGTGCGCGTGTAAAAAATCTGGTTGCGGGCGGACAGTTTTTTCTTCGGTGTGCGGCGCCAGCGTTCCGGCAGAAAATAATTAAACAGGTCGGGATCCTTGCCCACCACCCAGAGGAAGCCGCCGGTGCTTTCCGCG